>JAKURY010000001.1 GCA_022452145.1 Acidimicrobiales bacterium
CCCTGCGCGATGCCCTAGCCGAGATCGGCCAGGACGTGGGGACCTGATCCGGGCGGTCAGCCGCCTGTCGACAGGCCCCTGATCTTCTCGGCCACGTACTCCACGAAGAAGCCCTCGTAGCGGGCCTGCACCTCGGGCAGGCGCCAGTCCTCACCGGTGACCGTGCCGCGGCACAGCGCGGCGCCGCAGCAGCACTGCAGGCGGTAGTCGTCTGTGCGGTCCATGGCGTAGTCGTGGCAGAGTTCCTCGTCTACGGCTATGTCCCTCATCGCCACGTATACGACCTGGCCCCGGAAGCCCACGTTGGCGTCGCACGAGTGGTTGATGCGGATGGCCGTCTCGTCCACCTCGGCGGCCGTACGAGGCGAGAGGTACAGGTCGTCGTGGATCTGGAGGCTCTGGTCGCCGATCTCGGCGGTCAGCCGGAACACCTCCTCACGGTCCACGATGTGCCCGGCCTTGACGGCCACGATCCGGCCGGCCGGTATGGGCTCTACTGCGAACACCCCGAGCCCGGCGACCGCACCGTCCCGGACCTCGATGCCGGGGGAGCGCCAGCTCCGGATGGGCGGCACGGTCCTTCTCCGTTCAGTCGCCTGCGGCGTCGCGGTCGGCGAGGCCCAGGTAGGCGGGTCCCTCCCCGCCGCCGTGGACCTCGACGCTCGTGCCGGTTACCCAGCGTGCCAGCGGTGATGCCAGCACCAGGCACATGTCTGCCACCTCGGCCGGGTCCCCGAGGCGTCTCATGGCCAGGTTCTCGGCTATGGCGGCCCGACCGGCGGCATCTCCGTAGAACCGCTCCGACTCCTCGGTCAGGATCAGGCCGACCGTGACGGTGACCACGCGGACCTCCGGGCCCCACTCGTGCGCCAGGGTCCGGCCCATGTTCTCCAGCCCGGCCTTGGCCGCCCCGTAGGCCACCCCACCGGGGTTGGGACGGCTTCCGCTGACCGACGAGATGTTGAGGATCACGCCACCGCCCGCAGGGTTCGACGGGTCGACCATGGCCCGCCGGGCCGCCTGGCTGAACGTCATCGGCCCCGTCAGGTTCAGGGCCAGGATCTTCTCGTTGAAGCGGGGCGAGACCGTGGCCGAGTCGGCCGGGGGCGCTCCACCGGCGTTGTTCACCAGAACGTCGAGGCGACCGGCGGATTCGAAGGCGGCGGCCACCGCGGCGGCAACCTGGTCGGCATCACGCACGTCGGCGGCCACGAACGCAGCGGGTCGCTCCCCGTCGGACGAGGTGATGGGGGAGTCGGGTGCGTTCCGGGCGCAGACGAGTACGTCGGCGCCGGCATCCAGGAAGGTCCGCGCTATGACGCGGCCCAGGCCGCGGGTTCCGCCGGTCACGATCACTGACATCCCGGTGAAGTCGAGGGGATCGGCAGGGGACCGGGTTTTGCTCACGGCAGGCACGCTACCCGTGACGCCGACTGGCGTCCGTTCCGGTCGCCGAGAGGTCGGTCGTACACGGTGGCGTGACCGATTCCACTTTCTGACACTCCGTCAGGGCTGGCCGTCAGGTTCTACCTCGCCTACCGTCGGGCCCGTGCCGGACAAGTTGATGACAGAGGACGACGTCGTCGCGCAGCTCGAGGACTCCATGACCATCGGCATCGGTGGTTGGGGGTCGCGACGCAAGCCCATGTCGCTGGTCCGGGCGATCGCCCGCTCCAGCCTGGAGGACCTGACGATCGTCAGCTACGGCGGGCCCGACATCGGCATCCTGTGTGCCACCGGCAAGGTCCGTAGGGCCGTGTACGGCTTCGTCTCGCTGGACTCGATACCCCTGGAGCCGCACTTCCGACAGGCCCGCCAGCAGGGCACCATCCAGTTCACCGAGTTGGACGAGGGAGCCTTCTACCTGGGCCTGCTGGCCGCCGCCCACCGGGTGCCCTTCTACCCGACACGGGCCGGCCTGGGCAGCGACATGCTGACCATGAACCCCGAACTGCGGACCGTCGCCTCGCCGTACCCGGACGCCGACGGCAGCTCCGAGGAGTTCGTGGCCATCCCGGCCCTGCGACCTGACGTCTCGCTGATCCACATGAACCGGGCCGACGCCGGCGGAAACGGGCAGTTCCTCGGGCCCGACCTCTACTTCGACGACCTGTTCGCCAAGGCGGCCGACCGTACCTTCATGTCCTGCGAGAAGGTCGTCGCCACCGAGGCGCTGCTGGACGAGGGGACGTTCCACACGCTGAAGATCCCCCGGCTCTTCGTGGACGGCGTTGTCGAGGCACCCCGGGGAGCGCACTTCACCGAGTGCCCTCCCGACTACGAGCGGGACGAGGCCTTCCAACGCGAGTATGCGGCGACTGCCCGGGATCCCGAGGCCTGGGCGGCATTCGCCGACCGGTTCGTACACGCGCCCAGCCACGCCGAGTACCTGCACAGGGTGGACGAGCGGGCCGCCGAGCGTGACGCCGAGGGGGCCGCCCCGTGAGCGCCGGGACCGATCCGGCCACCCTCGACGAGGTCTGCGTGGTGGCCATAGCCGAGGCCTTCCGCGGCGACGGCGAGATCCTCTGCAATCCGATAGGCACCACGCCGATCATCGGCGGTCGGCTGGCACGGGCCACCTTCGAACCCGACATGGTCATGACCGACACGGTGGCGTTCCTGGTGGCCAACACCCTGCCCGTCGGCGATGCCGGCGCCGAGCGCCTCATCGAGGCGTGGATGCCCTACCGGGACATCTTCGACCTGCTCTGGTCCGGCCGGCGCCACGTGGTCATGGGAGCCAGCCAGATCGACGCCCGTGGCAACCAGAATCTGGCCGCCATCGGCGACTGGCGGAGGCCTAGGGCCCAGCTGCTGGGCCTGCGCGGTGCGCCCGGCAACCTGGTCAACCACGTCACCAGCTACTGGGTGCCCAACCACTCTCCCAGGACGTTCGTGCCATCCGTCGACGTGGTATCGGGCCCGGGCTACGACCGGGTGGCGGGCCTCTCGGCCGCCGTCCGGGCCAACCACGAGGTCCGCCGCGTCGTCTCGAACCTGGGCGTGTTCGACTTCGCCAACGACGAGCGGCGCATGCAGGTCGTGTCCGTCCACCCCGGCGTCACCGTCGACCAGGTTGTGGAGGCCACCGGGTTCGAGCTGGTCCTGCCAGAGGTGGTCGACGAGACCCCCCGGCCCACGGACGAGGAGCTCAGGCTCATACGCGAGGTCATCGACCCCCAGGGCCTCCGCAGGGCCGAGTTCGGCGGCTGAGGCCAGCTATGACCGACCCGACGCCCACGGCGCCCGACCGTCGCCTCCACACCCGGTTCTGCGACCTGGTCGGCGTCCGACACCCGATCGTCCAGACCGGCATGGGCTGGGTGGCCGGGTCGCGCCTCACGGCTGCCACGGCCCGGGCGGGTGGCCTCGGCATCATCGCCGCCGCACCCATGACCTTCGACCAGATGGTCACCGCCATCGACGAGGTCCGGGCGGCAACCACTGAGCCGTTCGGGGTGAACCTCCGTTCCGACGCCGGCGACATCGACCGCCGGGTGGAGCACCTCATCACCGCCGAGGTGCGGGTGGCGTCCTTCGCACAGGCGCCCGACCGCCGCACCGTGGACCGCCTCCGGTCGGCCGGCGTGGTCGTCATACCCACCATCGGTGCCCGCCGCCACGCCGAGAAGGTCGCAGAGTGGGGCGTGGACGCCGTCATAGCGCAGGGCGCCGAGGGGGGAGGGCACACCGGCGTCGTACCAACCTCGCTGCTGATAGGTGAGGTGCTCGACGCCATCGACCTGCCGGTCATCGCCGCCGGCGGGTTCATCGACGGCCGGGGCCTGGCAGCGGCGCTGGCCTGGGGCGCCGACGCCGTGGCCATGGGCACCCGGTTCCTGCTCACCAGCGACAGCGACGTGCCGGACTCCATCAAGGCCATCTACCTGGCCACCCCGGTGACCGGAACGGTGGTCACCCGTGCCGTGGACGGCGCCCCGCAGCGCGTGGTCGCCACGCCTATGGTCGAGCGGCTCGAGCGTTCACGGCTGTTCGCCTTCCCCAGGGCGGCCCGCAACGCCCTGCGCTTCCGCAGCCTGACCGGCACGCCGATGCGCGAGCTTCTGGCCGAGGGGCTCCGGATGAAGCGCAGCGGGGACCTGACGTGGGGGCAGGTGGCCATGGCCGCCAACGCCCCGATGCTCACCCGGGCCACCATGGTCGACGGCCATCCCGAGGTGGGCATCCTGCCCACCGGCCAGGGGGTCGGCTCGATAGACGAGCTACCCAGCTGTGCCGAGCTGATCGGTCGCACGGTGGCCGAGGCCAGCGCCGCACTGGATCGCCTCTGCGGGCCGGCGGGGTAGCCGGTGGACCTCCGCTTCACCGGTACCCAACAGGAGTTCCGTGCCGAGGTGCGCGGCTGGCTGGCCGAGAACATCCCGACCACGCCGCTGCCGCCCATGGACACACCCGAGGGGTTCGAACGACACCGCGGGTGGGAGCGGGTGCTCCACGAGGCCGGCTGGTCGGTCGTGGCGTGGCCCGAGGCCTACGGCGGCCGTGGCGCCGACCTCGTCGAGTGGCTGATCTTCGAGGAGGAGTACTACCGGTCCGGCGCCCCGGGTCGGGTCAACACCAACGGCATCTCCCTGCTCGGACCCACCCTGTTCGCCTACGGGACCGACGCCCAGAAGGACCGCTTCCTGCCCCCGATGGCCTCCGGAGCCGAGATCTGGGCCCAGGCCTGGTCCGAGCCGAACGCCGGAAGCGACCTGGCGTCGATCACCACCAGGGGAGTCCGGGACGGGGAGTGGTTTGTCCTGGACGGCCAGAAGACCTGGTGTTCTCGCGGAGCGTGGGCCGACTGGCTGTTCTGCATCGTTCGCACCGATCCGACGTCGGAACGCCACCGCGGCCTCTCGTACCTGCTGGTACCGGCTGACTCCGAAGGCCTCGAGCGCCGGCCGGTGGGCCGCCTGGACGGCGAGCCCGCCTTCGCCGAGCTGTTCTTCGACGGCTGCCGTGTGCACGAGTCCAACCTCCTGGGTGACGAGGGGCAGGGATGGAACGTGGCCATGGCGACAACGTCCAGCGAACGTGGGCTGAACCTCCGGGCGCCAGGCCGGTTCCTGGCCACCGCCGACCGCCTCACCGGGCTCTACCGGGAGCTCGTCGAGGCCGGCACCGCCGACGAGGGCCTGCTGGACGAGGTGGTCCTGGCCTGGACCGGTGCCCAGGCGTACCGGTGGCAGACCTACCGCACGGCGGCCCGGCTCATGGGGGGCGGCGAACTGGGGTCGGCCTCCTCGATGATGAAGGTCTTCTGGTCGGAACTGGACGTCGAGCTGCACGCCACGGCGCTCCGGCTGCTCGGCGACCGGGGCGAGCTCGTCGCCGCTGCCCCCGATGCCGTGGACGGGGGCTCGTGGATGTCTGGCTACCTGTTCGCCCTCTCGGGACCGATCTACGCCGGCACCAACGAGATCCAGCGCAACATCATCGCCGAGCGGGTGCTCGGCCTCCCCCGGAAGTGACGGCGGGGTAGCACGATGGACGCCACCTTCTCCGAGGACCAGCGCCTCTTCGCCGAGACGCTGCGGGGCATCCTCGCCGCCGACTGTCCACCAGAGGCGGTCCGCGCCTCCTGGGACGACCCAGATGGCGGGGTTCCGGGTCTCTGGGAGATCCTGGGTGGAACCGGCGTGCTTGGCCTGACGGTGCCCGATTCCCACGACGGCCTGGGCATGGGCGAGGTCGACCTGGTGCTCCTGCTGGAGGAACTGGGCCGTGCCGCCTGTCCCGAGCCGGTGGCCGAGCACGTGGCCGTAGCCGTGCCGCTCCTCCGGGACCACGGATCGGCGGCGCTGAGAGACGAGTGGCTGGGCCGCGCGGCCTCGGGCGAGGTCGTCCTGACGGCGGCCTCTCCCGTCGACGACCTGGTGCTGGCCGCCGGACGGGCCGACCTGTCGCTGCTGGGGGCCGACGGCGCCCTGTACGCCGTGCCTGCCGACCGGATGGCCTGCACTGGACAGGAGAGCGTGGACTCCTCCCGGCGCCTCGCACGCGTCGACTGGACCCCGTCGGCCGACACCCTCCTCTCCGACGATCCGGCCGTGGTCGACGGGTGGCTGGACCGCGGGGCGTGGGCGGCTGCCGCCCAGGCCGTCGGCGTGGCCCAGAGGCTCCTGGACATGACGGTGGCCTACGTCGCCGACCGGGAGCAGTTCGGCCACGCGGTGGGAGCCAACCAGGCGGTCAAGCACCACTGTGCGAACGTGGCCATCGACCTGGAGTTCGCCCGGCCCATGGTGCAGGTGGCGGCCTGGTCCCTGGCGGGCGGCGAGAGCCCCACCGACGGTGGGTCGGTCTCGATCGACGTCTCGATGGCCAAGTCGCTGGCCTCGGATGCCTTGGACCGGGCCTGTCGGATCGCCCTGCAGTGCCACGGTGCCATCGGCTACACGATCGAGTACGACCTCCAGTTGTGGCTGAAGCGGGGGTGGGCTCTGGCCGCCTCCTGGGGTGACAGTCGACTGCACCGGCGGCGTATCGCCGCCGGGCTGGGTCTCTCGGCTGGTCGATCGGCCTGACCGGTCGGCGCAGGTCAGCACCGGACGGTGGATGAGCCGCCAGACTGCAGCCCCATGAGCGATCGGAGCAGGGACACGGCAGCCACCCGTCCAGCCGGCCTGGGCCTCGCCGACGAGGTCCGGGCCCTCATCGCCGACGTGAACCGGTCGTCGCCTGACGTCGACGCCCTGGAGGCGGCCAGGGCACACGTGGCGGCGGCCCGGGCCGCACTGGAGTCGCCGGATCGCCGGCGCTGGTACGAGGTGCCGGTCTCCGAGATAGACGACGACCTGGCCGTCCGGTTGCGCGAGGAGACAGGTGACCACAGCCTCTACCGGGGCGGCCGCAACCCCTTGGCCCCACCGCTACGGGTCTCGACGGGCGTGGACTCCGACGGTGAACCCGTGGTGGTCGGCGAGGTCCGCCTGGACAGGTCCAGGGAGGGGCCACCGGCCCGGGCCCACGGTGGGCTGGTGGCCGGCATCTTCGACGACGTCCTCAGCGGCGTCCCGTGGCTGGTCGACGCCGGACCGGTGGTTACGGGACGGTTGTCCATCCGCTACCGGCGACCCACCCCGTTGGACGTCGACCTCCGGTTCGAGGCCCGGGTGGTCAGGCAGTCGGGCCGTCGCCTGGTCGCCAGGGCCCGGTGCCTGGCGCCGACGACCGATGGCGGGACGGAGGTAACCGCCGAGGCCGAGGCCCTGTTCGTGGCCATCCCCGGGCGGGCCCAGGAGGGCGCCGACGACCCGGCGGACGGAGCGTGAGCGGGGTGGCAGGGGTGGCCGGCGTGCCGCCGACCATCTGCTTCTTGTGCACGGGCAACGCGGCCCGCTCGGTGATGGCCCGGGCCATGTTCGCGGACCGTGCCCCCGATTACCGGGCGGTCGGCGCAGGCACCCTCGTCCTGGAGGGATTGCCGATGAGCCAGCGCACCCGCAGTGCCCTGGCCGACCACGGCCTGGCCGACCCCGACCACCGCAGCAGGCAGTTCGGTACCGAGCACGTCGCGGTCGACCTGGTGGTCGCCATGGAGCCCGGCCACGTGGCCTGGATCCGTCGCCACCATCCGGCCGTGGCGGCCCGCACCGCCACCCTGTCCCGCCTGGTGCGGGACCTTCCGGCAGGAGGTCCGTTGGCGGAACGCGTCGCCTCGCTGGGCCTCTTCGCCGTCGAGGTGGAGGACTGGGAGGAGGTGGTCGACCCTGCCGCCGGCGACCAGGCCGACTTCGATGCCTGCGCGGCCACCCTCGACGACCTGGTCGGCCGGCTGGTCGACCGGCTGGGATCCGCGTGCTGAACACCCGACGGATGCCGCCCCATCGTCGGGACGGCTTCGTGGTTGCCGCCGCCTGCTTCCTCATCGGGGTCACCTTCGGGGTCTTCGCCGACAGCACCGGCCTGAGCCTCGGACAGGCCTTGGCGCTCTCCCTGTTGACCTTCACCGGAGCCTCACAGTTCGCCGCGGTGTCGGTGGTGGCCGCGGGTGGCACGACGGTCGCAGCCGTGGGTGGTGCCCTGCTGATCGGTGCCCGCAACGCCCTATACGGACCGGTGGTCGCCCCGCTGTTGCGCGGCGGGCGCGTCCGTCGGGCCCTGGCGGCCCACTTCGTCATCGATGAGACCACGGCGGTGGCCAGCGCCCAGGTGGGCACCGACCGGTCGAGGGATGCCTTCTGGTTCACCGGGCTGTGGCTCTTCGCATTCTGGAACGTCGGCACGGTCCTGGGCGTGGTGGTCGGCGGGGCCTTCGAGGATCCGGGAGTCCTCGGTCTGGATGCGGCGTTCCCTGCGGCGTTCGTGGCCATGCTGGCCCCCCACCTCCGGACCCGCCCCGGACTGGTGGCGGCGATCGGCGGGGGGGCGATCGCTCTGGTCGCCGTGCCGACCACGGCTGCCGGCGTCCCCATGCTGCTGGCAGCCCTGGCCGTCCTGCCCGGATTGTGGATCCACCGGCGTGGTGGCTCGGCCCCGGGGCCCGACGAGTGGGCGGCGCCGTGACCTGGACGGCCGTCCTGGTGATCTCGGGAGGTGCCTACCTCTTCAAACTGGTCGGCGTGATGGCCGGGAACCGGTTCGCCGTGGCCCTCGAGCCGGTGGCCGCGCTGGTGCCACCGGCTCTCTTCTCGGCGATCATCGTGATCATGACGGTGGCCGACGGTCCGTCGATCGTCGTCGATGCCCGCCTCGTCGGCGTCGGGCTGGCAGCCGTGGCCGTCTGGCGGCGTGCCCCTTTCGTCGTCGTCGTTGTGGTGGCCATGGCGGCCACCGCACTGGTCCGCCTGCTGGTCTGAGGGCATGCCAGCCTGAGTTGCGACTGCTGGCCTGGGGAGCGACCGTCGGCCTGACGCCACCGGGACGCCCGTCACTGACCTGATGGTCGGGTCCCTCTAGGTTCGGGTCGTGACGCGGTCCGAACCACACCCTGACGGAACCCCCGAGCTGACGGGCGTGTCGGCCTCGGTCCGGAGGTCCCTGCTCCTGCCCCGACCCCGTTGGCGCGGGGTGATGCACCGGGCGGCCGTTCCGTCGACCGTGGTGGCCGGCATCTGGCTGGTGGCCCGGGCCCCGGCGGGCGCCGACCGGGTAGGTGCGGCGATCTTCGCGGGCGGAGCCCTGCTGATGTTCGTGGCCAGCAGCCTGGTCCACCTCAGGCGCTGGTCGATCCCGGTCTGGGAGGTGCTCTTCCGCTTCGACCACGCGGCGATCTTCCTACTCATCGCCACCAGCGCCACGCCCGTCGGCATCAGCGCACTCAGCGGCCGGTCGGCCACCCTGCTCCTCTGGGCGGTCTGGATAGGGGCGGGCATCGGCGTCGGCCTACGACTGCTTCCGTTCCATCCGCCTAAGGGGCTCATGAACTCGCTGTTCCTGGGCCTCGGCTGGGTGCCGATCGTGGTCGCGCCGGACCTCTTCCGGGCGCTGGAACCGGTGGGCATCTTCCTGGTGGTGGTGGAGGGCCTCCTCTACAGCGGTGGTGCCTTGATGCTCGGTGCCCAGTGGCCTGATCCGTCGCCCCGAGTGTTCGGGTACCACGAGGTCTGGCACACCCTGGTGACCGCCGCGGTGGCGGTCCACTTCGTTCTGGTTGCCATCATCCTGGGCTGACCGGAGCGGCGCTGGCCACGGCGGTACGGTCGACGCCGTGATCGGCCGGTCCAACGTCCACCACCAGCGGTCGTGGCTACCGGTGGCTTGCCTCCTGTTGGCAGTGGTCGTGCTGGGAGCGGGCTGTGGTGCTGACCGGGTGACCGATCCGGCCCGGGCCACCACGTGCGCCGAGCTGGTGGATGCCGGTCGGGCCTCCGCTGAGCAGGTCCTGGAACGGCTCGGCGACCGGACGCTGGCCGAACTGGAGGCCGATGATCCGTCCAGGCCGTTCGGCCTCCTCGACCCGCTACTCCGGCCGGGTGTGTTCGCCTCGCGGGCCGTTGACCTGGGCTGTGGCGAGAACGAGTTGGCCGACCTGGCCTGCACCGCCTACCAGGGCCTCTCCCACCTGGCTAGGAGCGACGTCGCACGCGCCTATCTGGATCCCTACTTCGCCGCCTGCGACTGACCCTCAGCCGGCCTCCGGGCGTCCGGCTCGGCCCCAGCCTTTTCGCCGGGCAACCTCTTCGTGCCGTCTCGTCAGGCCGCGCGGGCATACGGGATACTGGCCGGCATGGTTGATGTACCGGTGACCGGCGACGGTGGTGCGGACGACTGGCGGCCCCTGCTGGACGACCTCGAGGACCGTCGGCGGACCGCCCGGTCCATGGGCGGGTCCGAGAAGGTCGCCCGCCGCCGCGACTCCGGCAGCCTCGACGCCCGGGCCCGGATCGGGCACCTCCTGGACCCGGGATCGTTCGTCGAGCTCGGAACGCTCGTCGGCCGGGTGCCGGCCGACGGCCTGGTGGCCGGTTCGGGGGAAATCGAGGGTCGACCGGTCATGGTCGGCGCCGAGGACTTCACCGTGCTGGGCGGATCCATCGGTGCCGGCAGCTCGGCGAAGCGGTTCCGCATCAGCGAGCTGGCCGAGCTGGACCGCATCCCGCTGGTCATGCTGCTCGAGGGTGCCGGCCACCGACCGCCGTTGCCCGACGAGCCGGAGCCGGGTCGGGCACCCACCGACCTGATCCAGCAGGCGCGGCTCTCCGGCCGGGTGCCGCTGGTGACAGGGGTACTCGGGGCATCGGCAGGGCACGGGGCGCTCGTGGCACCCATGTCGGACTTTTCTGTCATGACGCTCGACGCCAGCATCTTCACCGCAGGACCGCCGGTGGTGAAGGCTTCGTTGGGCGAGGAGGTGTCCACTCGCGACCTGGGTGGTCCCGAGGTGGCCGTCGCCAGCGGCCTGATCCACAACGTGGCCGCCGACGACCGCTCCGCCCTGGACGACCTCCGGACCTACCTTTCGTACTTTCCGAGCAGTGCCTGGTCCCACCCACCCCGACGCGAGGGCGGGGACACGGGACCGCGCAGGCTGGACGAACTCCTCGACATCGTGCCCCGTGACTCCTCGATGGCCTACGACGTGCGGGGGGTGGTCAGTGCGCTGGTCGACGACGGCCGGTTCTTCCAGGTCCAGCCGGGCTTCGGTGACTCGATGGTCTGCGCCCTGGCCCACCTCGGGGGCGAGCCGGTGGCCGTGGTGGCCAACCAGCCCCTGGTCCTGGCGGGTGCTATCGACGTTGACGCCGCTGAGAAGGCCGCACACTTCGTGACGGTGGCCGACTCGTTCCACCTGCCGCTGGTCTTCCTGACCGACAACCCGGGAATGCTGGCCGGTGCGGCCTCGGAGCGGGCCGGCATCCTGCGGGCCGGTGCCCGGATGTTCGCCGCCCAGACCCAGGCACGGACGGTCAAGCTCCAGGTGGCCCTGCGCAAGGCATACGGCTTCGGGTCGCTGGCCATGTCGATGGTGTCGTTCGACAGTCAGACGGCCTCCTACGCCTTGCCCGGGGTGACGCTGGGTGCCATGGGCTCCCGTGGGGCCGCCGACGCCGTGGGAGCCGACGCAGGGACCGCCGAGGCGTTCCGCGAGGCCGAGGTCCGGGCCGTCTACCGGTCGGCGGGCCGTCTCGGGTTCGACGAGGTGATCGACCCTAGGGACCTCCGCAACGTGTTGCTGGCCGGCCTCGGCCGCGGCCTCTCACGCCGACAGGTGGCCCCGGAACCGGCCGCCCGGGTGGCCATAACCCCCTGACGCGCCGAGGCGATGACTAGTCGTGCCAGCGATGGGCGAGAATGCGGTCGCTGATCGGTCCCGACGGTGGCAGGCTGCGGGAGTTCTCCCGAGTTCCCCGACTGGAGCCCCACCTTGTCCACCGAACGCCTGTCCCGTCGCATCAGCGCCATCGCCGAGTCGGCCACCATGGCCGTCGACGCCAGGGCCAAGGCCCTCAAGGCGGCCGGCCAGCCGATCATCGGCTTCGGTGCCGGCGAGCCCGACTTCGCCACACCGCAGCACATAGTCGAGGCGGCCGTGGCTGCATGCATGGATCCGGCCAACCACAAGTACACGCCGGCCGGCGGCCTTCCGGCACTCAGGGAGGCGCTGGTCGAAAAGACCGAGCGGGACTCCGCCTGGCGACCGGAGGCCTCCCAGGTACTGGTGACCAACGGCGGCAAGCACGCCGTGTACAACACCTGCGCGGCTCTGCTGAACCCCGGTGACGAGGTCCTGCTGCCCGGCCCCTACTGGACCACCTACCCGGAGTCCATTGCCCTGGCCGGTGGGACGACGGTGGTCCTCCCGACCGACACCGCCTCCGGATTCAGGGTCACAGTCGACCAGCTGGAGGATGCGCGTACGCCGAACACCAAGGCGCTCATGTTCGTGTCGCCCTCCAACCCGACCGGTGCCGTGTACCCGGCCGACGAGATCACGGCCATCGGCAGGTGGGCCGTCGAACATGGCATCTGGGTCATCGCCGACGAGATCTACGAGCACCTCACCTACGACGACAACGTCCACCACTCGATGCGGGCCCTGGTTCCGGAGATCGCCGACAACTTCGTGGCGGTCAACGGCGTAGCCAAGACGTACGCCATGACCGGCTGGAGGGTCGGCTGGATGATCGGTCCGGACGACCTCATCAGGGCCGCCGGCAACCTGCAGTCCCACGGCACGAGCAACGTGGCCAACGTCTCCCAGCGGGCCGCCCTGGCCGCGGTGTCAGGCGACCTGATGGCCGTAGACGAGATGAGGGCGTCGTTCGACCGTCGCCGTCGCCGGATGACCGAGATGCTGAGGGCCATCGACGGCGTGGACCTGCTCAACCCGCAGGGCGCCTTCTACGCCTTCCCGGACCTCACGGCCTTCCTGGGCCGCAAGGTCGGCGGGCGGGTGGCGTCCACCACCTCGGAGTTGGCCACGATCATCCTGGAGGAGGCCAAGGTGGCAATCGTGCCCGGTGAGGCGTTCGGAGCCCCCGGCTACGCCCGCCTCTCGTTCGCCCTGGGCGACGACGACCTTGGCGAGGGCCTGACACGCGTGGGCGACCTGCTGAACGCCTGAGGCCCGGCCTACTACATGATTCCGGTCCGCACATACGGGAGCTGGTCCTCGCCGATTACCGCGGAGGTGGTGGTGGCCGGCGCGGTCGGCCTCGGCGAGGTGGTGGTCGACGGCGACGACGTCTGGTGGGCCGAGTCCCGACCCGACGAGGGGGGACGCACCGTGGTGGTACGTCGCTCCAGCGACGGTTCCGTCGCCGACATGGTGCCGGCGGGGGTCGACGTGCGGACCGGTGTCCACGAGTACGGCGGGGGAGCCTGGTGGGTGGCCGATGGGGTGCTCGTCCACTCGGACCGGTCCGACGAGCGCCTCTACCGGCGGGGCGCCGACGGAGACCCCGTGGCCCTCACCCGTCCTCCAGCCGGTCGGCGGGCACTGCGCTACGCCGATGGCCGCATCACCCCCGACGGCCGGTGGTACGTGTGCGTCCGAGAGTCGCACGCCACCGGCGAGGGACACGCCGATCCCTCCAACGAGCTGGTCGCCGTAGCCATGGACGGGTCACTACGGGTCGAGGTGCTCGTCAGCGGTCCCGACTTCGTGGCGTCTCCGCGGATCTCGCCGGATGGCCGCCGGTTGGCGTGGATCCAGTGGGACCACCCCGACCTTCCCTGGGACGACACCGAACTCTGGGCGGCCGACCTGTTCGTCGACCCGGATACGTGCAGCCTGTCCGGAAGCCGGTGCCTGGGCGCCGAGGGCGAGTCGTTCTTCCAACCCGAATGGCACCCCGACGGCGTGCTGCACGTGGTCACCGACCGGGATGGCTGGTGGCACCTCTACGGGGTCGACCCGGTGGACGCGGCATTCCACCAACTCACCTCGGGGGAATTCGAGATCGCCACCCCGCAGTGGGTGTTCGGCCTGGCGCGCTACGCCTTCGCCGGGGACGACATCTGGTTCGCACGACGGGAGGCGGGAGCCGACCACCTAGCCGTGCTAGGACCCGACGGCACCCTGGACCAGGCCCCGCTGCCCATGGGTGGCGGACCGACCACCTCCGTCGGGTCGGTGGTGACGACCGGCGACGGGATCGTGGCGGTGGCCGCCGGCTGGACCACCGAGCCGACCCTGGTCGCGGTGGACAGGGCCGGATTCCGGGTCCTGCGTGCGCCGCGGGACCTCGGGCTGGACCCTGGCTGGTTCCCGCAGCCCGAGGCGCTCACCTTCCCCACGTCGGGTGGCGAGGTGGCGCACGCCGTCATCCACCCGCCGACCAACCCCGACCACGTGGGGCCGGAAGGCGAGGCCCCTCCGTTGCTGGTGCTGGCCCACGGCGGTCCGACCGGCTCGGTCCGGACCCAACTCCAGCTGGCCGTCGCCTACTGGACCAGCCGGGGCTTCGCCGTGGCCGATGTCGACTACCGGGGGTCCACCGGGTACGGCCGTACCTACCGCCACCGCCTGCGGGGCGGCTGGGGGGTACTGGACGTGGACGACTGTGTGGCCGTAGCCAGCCACCTGGTCGACACCGGCCGGGTCGACGGCGACCGCCTGGCCATCAAGGGTGGGAGCGCCGGGGGCTTCACCGTGCTGGCAGCGCTGACCTTCCACGACGTCTTCACCGCCGGCGCCAGCCGCTACGGGGTCGCCGACCTGGCCGCCCTGGCCGCAGACACCCACAAGTTCGAGGCCCGCTACCTGGATCGCCTGGTCGGCCGGTGGCCGGAAGACGAGGCCGTCTACCGGGAGCGGTCGCCCATCCACCACGTGGATCGCCTGTCCACCCCGATCCTGCTGCTCCAGGGCTCCGAGGATGCCGTGGTTCCCCCCGCCCAGGCACACCTCATGGCCAATGCCCTGAAGCGCCAGGGCGTGCCGTTCGCCCTCATCGAGTTCCCAGACGAGGGCCACGGGTTCCGCAGGGCCGCCAACGTGGTCCGTGCGCTGGAGGCCGAGCTGTCGTTCTTCGCCGACCGCTTCGGGTTCGAACCCGCCGACGACCTGCCACCCCTGGCCGTGGAGGACGGCGGCGTCTGAGCGGCCCAAACGGCCCGGGCGTGGATAAGCGGGTTGTAGCCGGGCCGACCGGGTCGTCTACACTGGTTCCCGATGCGACCTGTTCTCGACCTCCTGCTGCTGACCTAGGGCGAACGCCCCACATACGCGTTCGCCCGAACCTCCTGCGCCCACCGGGCCAGGAGGTTCTTCGGTTTTCGGGAACCGTCCGACGGAGGGGACCCGCAGCCGGAACGAGACCACCGCACCCACCACACCAGAACCAGAAACGGAACCAGTCATGAGCGAGCAGACGAAGACCGATCGGGTGATCATCTTCGACACCACCCTCCGCGACGGCGAGCAGTCGCCGGGCATCTCCCTGGACGTGGGGGAGAAGCTGGAGATCGCCGAGCAGCTGGCCCGCCTGGGCGTCGACTACATAGAGGCCGGGTTCCCGATCGCCAGCCAGGGCGACTTCGAGGCCGTCCATGCAATCGCCTCATCCATCGAGGGTCCGACCATCTGCGGGCTCTCCCGCACCGCCCACAAGGACATCGACCGGTGCTGGGAGGCCATCGAGCCGGCGGCCAGCCGACGGATACACATATTCATCGCAACCAGCCCGACACACATGGAGTTCAAGCTCAAGATGAGCCCGGCCCAGGTGCTTGCCGAGGCTGCCTCGGCGGTGTCGCGGGCGCGGGAGTACAACGACGACGTCGAGTTCAGCCCCGAGGATGCCTCCCGCTCGGACTTCGACTTCATGTGCGACGTGCTCCAGGCGGCCATCGACAGCGGTGCCGGGACGCTGAACATCCCGGACACCGTGGGCTTCGCAACGCCAGTCGAGTGGGCCGAACGCATCCGAGCGATCCGGGCGCGGGTGAGCGGTGACTACGTGATCTCCACGCACTGCCACAACGACCTGGGCCTCGCCGTGGCCAACTCACTGGCCGCCGTGCAGGCCGGTGCCCGCCAGGTTGAGTGCACCATCAACGGCATCGGCGAGCGGGCCGGCAACGCGGCCATGGAGGAGATCGTCATGGCCATCAACACCCGTCCTGACACCTACGTCGACCTCCGGGTGGACATTCGGACCGAGGAGTTGGCGAAGTCCAGTCGGCTCGTCAGCCGGCTCACCGGCTACCCGGTCCAGTACAACAAGGCGGTGGTGGGCCGCAACGCATTCGCCCACGAGGCGGGCATCCACCAGCACGGCATGCTGAACGAACGCACCACCTACGAGATCATGGACCCGGCGGCTGTCGGTCAGGGCGAGACCAAGCTGGTGCTGGGCAAGCACTCGGGCCGGGCGGCGTTCCGCGACGCCCTCCAGAAGCTGGGCCACGACATCCACGGCGACGCACTCAACTCGGCCTTCACCAGGTTCAAGGAGCTGGCCGATCGCAAGGTACAGCTCAACGACGCAGACCTTGAGGCTCTGGCCATCGAGGAGATCGGCGGCCGCGTCGAGCACGTCTACGAGTTCGTGAGCCTCGACGTACGGGGTGGCACCGCCAGCACCCCGACGGCCGACCTGGTGATGAGGGTGGCCGGCGAGGAGGTCGCGGTCACCTGCGAGGGCGACGGGATGGTCGACGCCTCCTGTTCGGCCGTCAAGGTCGCAACCGGCGCCGAGGGTCGGATGACCGACTACAACGTCACCTCGGTGACCGGCGGCGTCGATGCCCTGGCCGACGTGGCGCTCACCTTCGAGGGCAGCGACGGCGTGAAGGTGTCCGGGCGGGGCCTGTCCACGGACGTGGTGGAGGCGTCGACCCGGGCGTTCATCGGGGCGCTCAACAAGATCGCCCGGATCCGCGAGTCTGGCGAGGATCCCAACGCCGTGGACCGCCCCGGCCACCTCGGCTGAGCGGCATCGGCCGGTTCATAGGGAGAACCGGGCGACCGTTAGTTTGAGCCCTATGGCGGTGGATACGGGTGACGAGGGCTACGACGCGTTCCCCCTCCGGTCGTTCCTCGGCTTCGACATCGACGACGGGGTCGACGGCGAGGCCGTGGCCACGCTGGACGTCGACGACCGGCACCTCAACCCGAACGGGGTCGTCCACGGGGGCGTGGTGTTCACCTTGGCCGACACGGCGATGGGTCGGGCCACCTTGTCGGTGCTGGGCGACGGACATGTCTGCGCCTCGATCGAGGTGTCGGTCCGCTACCTGCGTCCCATCACCGGTGGCCGCCTGATGGCCGCCGCCCGGGTGCTGCGGGCGGGGCGCCGGATCGTGCACCTGGAGGGCCGTGTCACCGTCGACGGTGACGACCGTCCGGCGGCCGTGTTCCAGGCTTCGTTCGCGGTGCTGGAATCCTGAACCCGTTCTGGGTCAGTTCCAGGGTCCTGCCAGCAGGTCGACGACCTGGCGGCGGGCCAGGTCCTCCAGGGCGTTCTCCTGGAGGCGCTGGCGAGAGTACGACCACAGGCCGGTGCCGATGACCAGCGTGCGCTGGATGGGCTGCACGTAGCCGCCGTCCGGCCAGCAGACCACCACGTCGACGTCGGCGGGGATGGCGTCCCGGTCGACCCCGAACTCCTCGGCCCACCAGTGGGCGTCGTCGCGGGGCATCAGGTCGCACCAGTGGTCCTTCATGGCTGCGTCCACGCCACGTTCGCAGAACATGACCACCGGGCCGCCCATCATCTCCAGGCGTGTCGCCTCGTCGGCCAGCTCGGCCGGGTCCACCTCGGGGCACGGTGGCACCGGCCCGGCGCCCGGCTCGTCGGCGTGGTCGATGCGACCCACCTCGGTGAGGCTGTCGTCGCCCACCTTCAGGACCACCGCTCCGTTCTGGTCGGACGACCAGTCGTTGAAGGGCAGCACGGCCAGGTCCTTCCAGGCCAGGAACGCCCGGTGGTCCCACTCGACGCTGCTGTGGCCGCCCCCCATGGACCAGGTGGCCAGGTCGCGTGGGGCGTCCAGGTCGGAGACGTCGAAGAGGGTGACCTTGGTGCCGGTGGTGCGGCCCTCGTCGGTGGCCTCCTGGCCGATGCCCAGCACCCGGTCGGATCCGATCGGATGGAGGTAGCCGCTGTAGCCGGTGATCTTCAGTTCGCCCCGCACGGTCGGAGCCGTCGGGTCCGACAGGTCCACGGTGTAGAAGGGATCGGTCTGGCGGAAGGTCACCACGTAGGCGACGTCGCCCGCGTAGCGCACGGCGAAGATCCGCTCGCCCCGGCCCATGTCGCCCACCTGGCCGACCACGTCGAGGGTTGCGTCGTTGCGAGCCAGCACGGTCACCATCGACTCGGCGTCCTCGTCGAAGCGCCACGGTCCGCCGGTGGTGGTGGCCACCCGCAGGTGGCCGGCGTGCTCGGACATGGAGAACTGGTTCAGGAGGTGGCCCGGCACCTCGCCCGATGCCGTGTAGGTGGTGGCGGACGGGTCGGTCACGTCGAACTGGTGGACGGCGGTGTCCCAGTTGTCGTTCCACCACCGCATCCGGGACTCGTCTTCCATCTCCTCAGGGTCGACCCAGGCGTTGGTCGTCACGTACAGGTTCTCGTGCCCGGCGTAGACGGTGCTTCCCTCGGCCAGCACGGCGGTGGTGGCCGGCGCGGCCAGCGACCCGTCCAGCGGCACGGTAAGCACCGAGAGGGTCGAGAAGCCCGCGAAGTCCACCGGTCGGGACACGTCGGTGCAGGCGTTCAGTGGTCCCTCGGCGACCGTCCCGCCGCCCGACTCCAGGACGAAGTCGGGCATCCAGTCCGCCAGCACCGTCTCGGCCACCACCTCGCGGTTGAACCTTTCGGCACGCTCCTCGCCGGTCGGGCTGGCCGGATAGACGAAAGGCAGCTCGCTCGGCGTGGAGACCACGACGACGCGGGCCGAGCCTCCCACCACACGGCTGGAGACGTGGCGGCCCTGGACGGTCAGCACGTTGGCGATGCGGAGGTCGGACGGATCGGAGAGGTCCACCTCGATCACGCTGGTCAGCGGGCTCCACGTCCCGGGAGGGGAGAGGCGTGAGAGGGCTGGTGACGGGCCGGCGGCAGCAGGTTCGTCCGGCTCGTCGCCGTAGGGCTCGATCCCATGACCCTCGTCCAAGTGGGTGTCGGCGATGAGGAAGGCCCGGTCACCGGCCAGCAGCAGGTCGCGGCTCCAGTGTCCCTCCAGGCGCAGCGTGCCGGTCAGCACCGCGGTCGGACCGGACACGTCCACGTGGTGGAGGTAGTCGTCCTCGACGACCACGATCCGCCGGCCGTCGGTCTTGATGATGTCGGGCTCGTCGATGCCCGCTTCCTGGACGTTCGTCCCCGAGTAGTCGACGCCCTCCTCCATGGAGCGGGCGATGCCCCCAGCGGGGGCTGATATGCCACCGTCGTCTCCCGCCATGACCGTGGTCGTCATCTCGGCCATCTCGAGCATGACGGGACCGCCGAACCAGCCACCGCCCAGGCCGTACGGGCCGACCCGCTCTACCGCCTCAGCCTGGAGGTGCCTGAGCAGGTCGTCGCACGCCGTGAACGGAACCAGGCCGGCGGTCAGCTCGGTGCCCGACACGTCCACCACCCCGGTCGTCGTTGGGCCGGTGGTGGACACCACCCTCGGCTCACCCGAACGGCCGAGTTCTCCGGTGTCCGAGCCGCATCCGGCGGCCAGGGTGGCCAGGGTGGCCAGTACCGCGCCGGCCAGCCGGTGGCGCGGGCTTCGTCGCATCGGGGTCAGGCCGCCGTCATGCCGTGGTTGGCATCCAGGCCGGTCGGGTGGCCTCGAAGCCGGCGATGTCGTCCTCGTGGCGTAGCGAGATCCCGATGTCGTCCAGTCCTTCCAGGTACCGCTCACGGGTGGCAGAGTCCATCGGGAACGAGCAGGAGATTCCGGCGTCGGGAGCCTCCAACGTCAGGTTGGCCACGTCCACGGTGACCACCAGGTCGGGGTCGGCCTCCACGGCGTCCAGCAGCGCCTCTCCCACCTCGGGGGTCACCTGCACGGGTACCAGGCCGTTCTTGGTGCAGTTGTTCCTGAAGATGTCGGCGAACCGCGGCGACACCACGGCGCCGAACCCGTACTGCTGGATGGCCCACACTGCGTGCTCGCGTGACGAGCCGGTGCCGAAGTTGGGGCCGGCCACGAGCACCACGGCGTCGGTGTAGCGCTCGTCGTTCAGGACGAAGTTGCGGTCGTCGCGCCATTCCGAGAAGAGGCCCTTCTCGAAGCCGGTGCGTTCCACGCGCTTCAGCCAGTCGCTGGGGATGATCTGGTCGGTGTCGACGTCCGAGCGACGCAGTGGCGCCGCCGTGCCCGAGACGATCTGTACGGCTTCCATGATGCTCCTCAGTCCAGGTCGGCCGGCGTGGCGAACCTGCCGGCGATGGCGGTGGCGGCGGCCACGGCGGGCGAGACGAGGTGGGTGCGACCGCCGCGGCCCTGGCGGCCCTCGAAATTCCGGTTGCTGGTGCTGGCGCACCGCTCGCCGGCGGCGAGCTTGTCGGGGTTCATGGCCAGGCACATGGAGCACCCGGGTTCCCGCCAGTCGAAACCGGCTTCGATGAACACCTCGGAAAGGCCCTCGGCCTCGGCCTCGGCCTTGACGGCCCACGATCCCGGAACGACCAGGGTTCGCATGCCGTCGGCCACCCGACGGCCCCTGGCGACGTCGGCCACCGCCCTGAGGTCCTCGATCCGACCGTTGGTGCACGAACCGATGAACACGGTGTCGACGGCCACGTCGCGTATGTGGGTGCCGGCGGTCAGGCCCATGTAGTCCAGTGCCCGGCTTGCGGCCTCCCGCTGGCTGGGCTCCTCGAACGAATCGGGGTCTGGGATCGGCGAGTCCATACGCATCACCTGGCCGGGGTTCGTCCCCCAGGACACGTGGGGGACGATGTCGGCGCCGTCCAGGACGATCTCCCGGTCGAAGACGGCGTCGTCATCGGTGGCAAGGGTCAGCCAGTCGGCAACCGCGGCGTCCCAGTCCGAACCCGATGGGGCGTGGTCCCGACCCTGCAGGTACTCGAAGGTCGTGTCGTCCGGGGCGATCAGCCCGGCCCTGGCTCCGGCCTCGATCGACATGTTGCAGACGGTCATACGGCCCTCCATGGAGAGGCTCCGGATGACCTCGCCGCGGTACTCGATGATCGAGCCGATCCCGCCGCCGGTGCCGAGGCGCCCGATGACGGCCAGGATCACGTCCTTGGCCGTGGAACCCTCGGGCAGGGTGCCGTCCACCGTCACCGCCAACGTGCCCGGTCGCTGCTGGGGGAGCGACTGGGTGGCCAGCACGTGTTCCACCTCGCTGGTTCCGATGCCGAAGGCCAGGGCGCCGAAGGCCCCGTGGGTGCTCGTGTGGCTGTCGCCGCACACGACGGTCATGCCTGGAAGCGTCAGGCCCTTCTCCGGGCCGATGACGTGCACGATTCCCTGGCCGGGATCGCCCATCGGGTATAGGCGCACGCCGAACTCGTCGCAGTTGGACCGCAGTGTCTGGATCTGGATGCGGCTGACGGGGTCGGCGATCGGCTGGTCGATGTCGACGGTAGGCACATTGTGGTCCTCGGTGGCCACCGTCAGCTCGGGGTGGCGGACCGTGCGGCCGGCCATGCGGAGGCCGTCGAAGGCCTGTGGTGAGGTGACCTCGTGGACCAGGTGCAGGTCGACGAAGAGCAGGTCGGGCTCGCCGTCGGCCGACCGCACCACGTGGCGGTCCCAGACCTTCTGGCTCAGGGTCTTCCCGGACATCGGGGCTCCTCAAGTGAATAGGGTCTAGTCAGGATACGGGGCCAGCCGCTGGGGATGCCCGCGCCGGCGGCGGTCAGGCGTCCATGGCCCGGGCGGCCTCGATCAGGTCGTCGTAGCCGTCCGGTCCCGGGTCGCCGGTACGGGAGGCCACCGAGCCGTCCGCGGTGACCACGGCCATGCCCGGGGTCCCGAAGACGTCGAAGAGGACCCCGACCCGCCCGTCGTCGGCGATGTGCGGGAACTCGGCGATGCCCCACTCCCGGAGGATGGACGCCGACCGCTCCGGGTCGGCGTCCGGGCCGATGGCAGACACGCCGATAACCGTGATGTCCGGTCGGCGGCTGAGCTCGGCGACCGCCGAGGCCTCTCTGCGGCATGTCGCTCAGGTGGGGGCCCAGAACCAGAACAGGACGTCCTCGCCGGCCAGGTCGGCACCGTGGAGCGTGCCGCCGCCGATGAGGGCCACCTCGAACGCCAGCACCTCGGGTACCTGGGCAGCCTCGGCCGTCAGCGTGTCCGTCCACGACGGCTCCGTGTCCGCCCCGGCCGCCGCAGCTGACGCTACGACGTCGGCCGGATCGGTCCCGGATCCGTCGTCGCCTGAGCCACCGTCGTCGTACCCGGGGGTCGCAGTCGGTGCCACCGTGGTCGGTGGGGTGGTGCCGGCCGCCTCGGGCGTAGGGGCGGATGAGGCGCTGCAACTGGCGGCGAGCACCGCCACGATCGCCAGCGGCGCAAGGCGGCCTCGTGGCATGGCGCGACCCTAAGCGGGATACCGTCGGCGACGTGAGCACGCGCACCCTCATCATCTCGGCGCTGGCCTGCGGGATGGTCCTGCTCCTGGCTTTCACCGTGCAGGTTGTGATGGCCCCGTGACCGTCCGGCACGACCTGGTCGTGGTCGGCGGCGGTCCGGCCGGCTACGCCGCGGCCCTCTACGGGGCGGCCGCCGGCCTCGATGTCGGCCTCATCGAGGAGCGCAGCCTCGGCGGCACATGCCTCCACGTCGGCTGTATTCCGGCCAAGGAACTCCTGGAGACCGCCTCGGTGCTGCGGACGGTGCGCGGGGCCGCCGAGTTCGGCGTGGCGACCGGTGGCGACGAGCCGACGGTGGACCTGGCGGTCAGCCAGGTGCGCAAGCAGAAGGTCATCGACGGCCTGGTCAAGGGGCTGTGCTCGCTGCTGGCCGGACGGGACGTCACCGTCTACGACGGCACGGGCCGCCTCGGCGTCGACCACGTGGTCACCGTCGACGGTTCCGACGGTTCGATCGTGGTCGCGGCCGACCACGTGGTCCTGGCCACCGGTTCGTCACCGCGGACCATTCCCGGATTCGACATCGACGGCGAGCTGGTGGTCACCAGCGACGAGTTGCTCTCCATCGACGAGGTCCCGGACCGGGTGGCGGTCATCGGGGGCGGGGCCATCGGATGCGAGTTCGCCTCCATGCTGGCCGACTACGGCTCGGCGGTCACCCTGCTGGAGGTGGCGCCGGAGATCCTCCCTGGCTGCGACGCCGACGTGGCCAAGGCGGTCCGGCGCTCCTTCAGGCGGCGCCGGATCGACGTGCACTCGGGGGTACCTGTCCACGGCCACGACCCGGTCGACGGCGGAACGACGGTCAGGTTCGGCGCCGACTCCACCGTCGAGGTGGACCTCGTGGTGGTGGCCGTGGGCCGACGCCCCCGGGGCGACTCGGCCGGCCTGATAGGCACCCGGGTGGTGGTCGACGAGCGGGGCTTCGTCGAGGTGGACGACCGCCTCCGGACCAGCGAGCCGGGCGTGTACGCGGTGGGCGACGTGGTGGCCACCCCCCAGCTGGCCCACGTCGGCTTCGCCGAGGGGATGTTCGTCGTGAAGGACCTGCTCGGCGAGTCGCCGACGCCGATCGACCCGACGACCGTGCCGTGGTGCATCTACAGCCATCCCGAGGTGGCGTTCGCGGGGCTCACCGAGGCCGCGGCCATCGAGGCCGGCCACGACGTGGTGGTCAGCAGCCACCGGTTCGCCGGAAACGGTCGGGCCATGATCCTCGGCGACGTGGACGGCCTGGTGAAGGTTGTGGCAGCGAAGGACGCCGACGGCCGGGCGGGCCGGCTCCTGGGCGTCCACATGGTCGGACCGTGGGTCACCGAGCAGTTGGGGCAGGCCTACCTGGCGGTCAACTGGGAGGCCACGGTTGACGAGGTGGCGGAGTTCATCCAGCCCCACCCGACCCTCAGCGAGCTCTTCGGCGAGACGGTGATGGCCCTCACCGGCCGGGCACTCCACGGCTGATCCGATGGCAGACGTCCTCCTCCCGCAACTAGGTGAGACGGTCACGGAGGGAACCATCACCCGCTGGTTCTTCGGCGTCGGCGAGACGGTGCCGGCCGACGCTCCGCTCTACGAGGTCTCGACCGAGAAGGTCGATTCCGAGGTGCCGTCGCCGCTGGGCGGTGTGCTGGTCGAGATCATCGCCCCCGAAGGGGCCACCGTCGCCGTCGGCGCCCTCCTCTGCCGCATCGAACCCGCCGATTCCTCCTCCGTCGCCCCTGCATCGGCCTCCGCCACTCCCGCCGTCGCCGACGACGCACCGGCCGACGCAGCTGGCGCTACGTCTTCGGCCGGCACGCCGCCGACACCGGCTGGCACTGGTGGTCCGACTGCGACCCGAGAAGTAGGTGTGCAGGGAGGGCGGGCTTCCGGTCGTCTCCTCTCGCCGGTGGTTCGGAGGTTGCTGGCCGAACACGGCCTGGACCCGGCACGGGTCAGCGGAACCGGGCTCGCCGGCCGCCTCACCCGCCGGGACGTTGAGCAGTTCCTACGCGACAACCCCGGCCGGGCCGAACCTTTCAACGGCATCCGGAAGGCCACGGCCAGGCACATGGTGGGGTCCAAGGCCACCTCCCCGCACGTCCTGACGGCCATGGAGGTCGACTTCGACGCCGTCGACCGGCTCCGGTCCGCCGAGAAGGACGCCTGGCGGGCCGCCGAGGGGTCCAGCCTCACCTACCTGCCGTTCATCGTCGCCGCCCTGACCGAGGCGCTGTCCGCGTTCCCACGCATGAACGCCAGCGTCGGCGACGACGAGCTGATCCTGCACGGCGACGTGAATCTGGCGGTGGCCGTCGACCTCGGGTTCGAGGGCCTGGTGGCTCCGGTCATCCGCAAGGTCGGCGACCGGTCCATCCGGGACCTGGCCAGGTCCATCCACGGGGTGGCCGGCCGCGCCCGCGACCGAAAGCTGGTCCCCGACGACCTCGCCGGTGGGACGTTCACCGTGACCAACCCCGGCCAGTACGGCACGCTCTTCCAGTTCCCGATCATCAACCAGCCGCAGGTTGCCATCCTGTCCACCGACGGGATTGCCCGGAAGCCGGCGGTGGTCGTCGACGCGGACGGTGTTGAGTCCATCGGGGTGAGGCCCCTCGGCATCCTGGCCCTGGCCTGGGACCACCGGGCGTTCGACGGCGCCTACGCGGCGGCCTTCCTGCAGGAGATGAAGCGGATCCTGGAGGCCACCGACTGGGTGGCCCGCTGGGCCGACGAGGCCGACGAGGCCGACGGGGCGTGACGACGGGTCGAGGTTCCCGGCCATTCCGGATCAGGTGGCTGGGGCGCGTCCGCTACCGCGACGCCCTGGCGCTGCAGCGCCGCATCCATGCCAACGCCGGGTCGGTCCCCGATCCACAGGACCACCTGCTGCTGCTCGAGCACCATGCCGTGTACACGCTCGGGGTGCGGGCCACCCTCGACAACCTGCTGCTGCCGCCCGACGAGGTAGGGGCGGACCTGGAGCGGGCGGATCGGGGCGGCGACATCACCTTCCACGGTCCCGGGCAGCTGGTCGGCTACCCGCTGCTCCACCTGCCCGGCAAGCGGGGTGGTGGCATGGCCGACACGGTGGCCTACGTGCGCTCCGTGGAGGACCTGGTCATCGACGTGTGCCGCGACCTGGGCCTCGCCGACGTGGGACGCCTCCAGCCGTATCCGGGGGTGTGGGTCGAGCCGGACGGGCCCCGGCCCCGCAAGGTGGCGGCGATCGGGGTGAAGCTCACCCGGAGTCGCACCATGCACGGCTTCGCCCTCAACGTGGACCCCGACCTGGCGTTCTTCGACCGGATGGTGCCATGCGGGATCACCGGCTACGGCGTCACCTCGCTGGCGGCCGAGGGGATCACCACCACGATGCGCCAGGTGGTCGACCTGGTCGCCGGGCGGGCCGCCGAGCGGTGGGCCGACGGACCGGTCGAGCGGGCCGACGTCGCCTGGGTGCACCGGACCGGGGACCTGAGCCGCTTCAGCCGTGGCGAGGGTGTGGGAGCCCGGCCGCCGGTGGGTCGCAAGCCGGAGTGGATGCGGGTGGCGCTGGAGACTGGTCCCGAATACCTGCGCCTCAAGTCCACGATGCGAAGCAGGCGGCTCACGACGGTCTGCGAGGAGGCCGGGTGCCCGAACGTGTTCGACTGCTGGAACGACGGCACGGCCACCTTCATGATCAACGGCGAGCGCTGCACCCGGGCCTGCGGCTTCTGCATGGTCGACACGCGGCGCCCCGACGGGCTGGACCTCGACGAGCCCCGGCGGGTGGCCGAGGCGGTGGCCGACATGGGCCTGCGCCACGCCGTCGTCACGGCCGTGGCCCGCGACGACCTGCCGGACGGTGGCGCGTCCGCCTTCGTGGCGACCATCGCGGCGATCCGCGACCGGAACCCGGGGACCGCCGTCGAGGTGCTCATCCCCGACTGCAAGGGGGATCCCGATGCCCTCCAGGTGGTGTTCGACGCCCGACCCGAGGTGCTGAACCACAACATCGAGACGGTGGCCCGCCTGCAGCGGAAGGTCCGCCCGTCGGCGTCGTACGCCCGGAGCCTCTCGGTGCTGGCCCGGGCCGGCGCTGCAGGCCTGACCACCAAGTCGTCGATCATCGTGGGCCTGGGGGAGACCGACGAGGAGGTCGACGCCTGCCTGGCCGACCTGGCCTCCGTGGGTTGCGACATCGTCACCATCGGCCAGTACCTGCGGCCCACCACCAGCCACCTGGAGGTCGACCGCTGGGTGGAGCCGGCAACGTTCGACCGGTGGGCGGCGGTCGGCCGGGCGCTGGGCATCGGCCACGTGGAGGCCGGACCTCTCACCCGGTCCAGCTACCACGCCCGCCAGGCCGCCGAGGCCGCCGGAGTTCCACCCGTAGTCGACCGGACCGTGCCCGTCGCCCTCTCGGCCCGTCCGGGCTGACCGGCCCGTCGTCTCCCGGCCGCCGTCGTCCCCATAGCCTGTCGCCGTGTTCAGCCAGCGCATCGACCGGGCCCGGGCGGCCATGGCCGAACAGGGAGTCGACGTCCTCCTCCTCTCGCTGGGCGCCGACCTGCCCTACTTCTGCGGCTACGAGGCCATGCCGTTGGAGCGCCTCACCATGCTGATCGTGCCGCGTGACGGCGACGTCCACCTGGTGGTCCCCTACCTGGAGGCGCCCCGGGTGGTCGAGCGTCCCGAGGTGTTCGGGATGGTCACGTGGCGTGACGGCGAGGACCCGATCGCCCGGGTGGCCGACCTGGTGGGCGGCTCGGCCACGGCGGCCATCGGAGACCAGACCTGGGCCGGCTTCGTGGTCGACCTCACGGCGGCCTGTCCCGGCCTGGAGTTCCGCCGGGCGTCCGAGATCACGGCGCCCATCCGGATGGTGAAGGACGACGCCGAGGTGGAGGCCCTACGCCGGGCGGGGGCGGCGGTGGATCGAATCCTGGCCGACGTGCAGGCCGGCCTCGTGCCGCTGGTCGGGCGGACCGAGGCCGACGTGGCGGCCCAGATCGGCCGGCGGATCCTGGACGAGGGTCACCACAGGGTGAACTTCGTGATCGTGGCGTCCGGCCCCAACGCCGCCAGCCCCCACCACGAACCCGGCGACCGGGTCATCCGGGCTGGCGAAGGCGTGCTGTTCGACATCGGCGGCACCATGGCCGGGCCGGACGACGTGGGCTACTGCTCGGACATCACACGGTGCGTGCACATAGGCCGGCCACCTGCCGGCTTCACCGAGTTGTACGCCGCACTGCAGGAGTCGCAGGCGGTGGGCGTGGCGGCAGCCACGGTGGGCACGCCGTGCGAGGACGTGGATGCGGCGACCCGTCGGGTCATCGACGATGCCGGCTACGGGGAGTACTTCGTACACCGGACCGGTCACGGCATTGGCGTGGAGGCCCATGAGCATCCCAACATCGTGGCCGGCAACGACCTGCCGCTGGCGGCCGGTCACGCCTTCTCGATCGAGCCGGGCATCTACGTCCCCGACGTATGGGGTGCCCGACTGGAGGACATCGTGGTGGCCTCCGCCGACGGGCCCGATGCCATGAACCGGATCGACCACGGCCTCGCCGTGGTCGACGGCTGAACGCCCCGGCGGTACCGGGCGCGGCGTGATCGACCTCGACGCAGCAACCTTCCTGCTCCAGTGGGCGGTCGGGGGGCTGTTCTTCCTGTGGGTGACGGGGCGGCGACGCGAGGTGGGCATCGGCTACGGCTGGACGATCCGGATCACCTTCGGCCTCATGGCCGCCGGTGGCCTGGTCGTGGGCGTGGTCATGGACCCGGTGCCCGTCCGGGAGGCGTCAGCAGCAGCGGTGCTCGTCGCCACGGTCGTGGCCATGGTGGTCTCGGTGGTCCGCCGCCGGGCCGGGGTGGCTGGCCAGCGCGGCGTGGAGGAGCGCCGGACGGCCCGGGTGGCGGCGATGACCGGCATCGACCGCGACCGGGTCACCTTCGACGATTCTGTACGGGAGTTCCCACCGGCGCTGGACCTCGTGGCGCCCGTCCTGGGCCTGGTGGGCCTGGTGGCGGCCGGGGTGGACGCCGGTGACCCGGCGCTGCTGGCCGTGGCCAGGACGCTGGTCGGGGCCCTGTTCCTGGGGGCGGTCACCAGCGCCATGCTGCTCGGCCACTGGTACCTGGTTCAGCCCGGCCTGGCCCGCGGGCCGCTCCTGGAGCTGGTCGCCTGGACGGGCCTGGTCTGGCCGTTCGAGCTGCTCGTCCTGCTTTGGCCGACCGGAATGGTCTCGGTGCTGAACGGGTCCATCCCCGACGGCTACAACGGCCTGCTGGGCTGGTTCTGGGTGGCCTGCACGGTGTCGACCCTGGCGCTCGTGGTGGCGACCCGGGCGGCGCTCACCGAACGGCAGTACTCGGCGGTGATGGCGGCCACCGGCCTGCTCTACCTGGCCATCCTCACCGCCTTCGGCATGGACCTGGTGGCCAGGGCCGCCCTCGCCTGAACGGTGGTACGGCACCGGCCGGGGTCGGGCCGGCCGGTCCGCCCACGGTTAGGATCCGCCGCCTGATGGAGGTATCGGGACGGCGATGAGGGTCTACACGCGTAGGGGCGACGACGGCACGACCGGCCTGTTCCACGGCGGGCGTGTGGCCAAGGACTCCCCGCGTCCCACCGCCTACGGCGACGTCGACGAGCTTCAAGCCTTCCTTGGGCTGGCCCGGGCGGCCGCCACCGGCGAACTGGCCGACATCCTCCTGGGCCTGGAACGGGACCTCTGGCTGGTCATGGCCGAGCTGGCCTGCAACCCCGACCACCTGGACCTCCTCACCGAGGGCGGCTCGCTGCCCACGTCGGAGATGGTGGTGCGCCTGGAGGACCTCATCGACGAGGTGTCGGGTCGCTTCGAGCCGCCCACGGAGTTCGTGGTTCCGGGTGAGGACGAGGTGGCGGCCCGCCTGGACGTGGCCCGCACGGTGTGTCGACGGGCCGAGCGTTCCGCCATGGCCGTCGCCGCCGAAGGGTCGTCGGTGGTGCCGTACCTGAACCGCCTGTCCGACCTGGTATGGACCCTGGCCCGTTGGCAGGAGGGGACCTCGCTGACCACTCGCTCCGTGGCCGACGGCCCGCCCGCCGACCAGGACTGACCAGAACACCGACCGTCGTTCCCGGAGGAGCCCCATGGCCATCCAGTTCTCAACTGCCCGTCGGGCCCCGGCGCGCGCCGAGGTCGTCGCCCACGGGCTGACCACCGATGCCCTCACGGGCGACATGCCGCTGCCGGCGGGCCTGGACCGCGACGACCTCGGGCGCCTGGGCTTCGAGGCCAAGGTCGACCAGGTGCAGGTTGTGCCCGGGGCCGGCCGCCTCGTGGCTGCCGTGGGGCTGGGCCCGGCCGAGGGAGTCGACGCCGAGAGGCTGCGCCGGGCGGCTGCCGGGCTGGCCCGAGCCGCGCGCGGTCGCCGTTCGCTGGCCCTCGACCTTGCCTCGGTGGCCGCGGCGCTGGACGCGGTCCCCCAGCCCGAGGGGGCGCACGCGGTGGTGGAGGGCGTGGCCCTAGCGCTCTACAGGTTCGGGTACAAGTCCACGAAGGACGACGACCGCCTCGGCCGTGTGACGCTCGTGGGGAGCACGGCGGCCGGGATCCGGAGCGCCGTCGAGCAGGCCGCGGCGGTGGTCGACGGCGTGACGCTGGCCCGCGACCTCGTGAACGAGCCCGGTGGGAGCCTCACGCCACCGAAGTTCGCCAACCGGGTGCGGCGCATGGCACGTGACCGCGGCCTCACGGTCAAGGTCCTGGACGAGGCGGCCATCAAGCGGGCCCGCCTCGGCGGCCTGCTGGGCGTCAGCCGGGGCTCCACCCAGGCACCCCGGTTCGTCGAGCTCACCTACACGCCGACGGGACGCCCGAAGGGCACGCTGGCCCTGGTCGGCAAGGGCCTCACGTTCGACGCCGGCGGCCTGTCGATCAAGACCGGCCAGGGGATGATGGACATGAAGATGGACATGGGCGGCGCGGCGGCCGTGGTCGGGGCCATGTCGGTCCTCCCGACGGTGGCGCCCCGCTGCCGGGTCCGGGCCTACCTGCCCATGACCGACAACATGCTGGGCGGGGACGCCACCCGCCCGGGCGACGTGCTCACCATCCGCAACGGGAAGACCATCGAGGTCCTGAACACGGATGCCGAGGGCCGCCTCGTGCTGGCCGACGCCCTGTCGTTGGCGTCGGAGGCGAAGCCGGACGCCATCGTCGACCTGGCCACCCTCACGGGCGCCTGCATGGTCGCCCTGGGTCCGCGGATCGCAGGCCTCATGGGTCGTGACGACTCCTTCCTGGCCCAGGTGGAGGCCGCCTCGGCCCGGACCGGCGAGCGGGTCTGGCGGCTTCCGCTTCCAGACGACTACAGGCGCATGGTGGATTCACCGGTGGCCGACATGAAGAACATCGGCGGTCCCCACGGCGGGGCCATCACGGCCGGCCTGATCCTCGGGGAGTTCGTGGCCGACGGGATCCCCTGGGCGCACCTGGACATCGCCGGACCGGCATTCACCGACGGCGACGACGGCGAGGCCACCCGGGGTGGGACGGGATTCGGCGTCCGGCTCCTGGTGGACCTGGCCTGTTCGTTCACGCCGGGAGGCTGAGGACCTCCGACGCGACGGCGCCGACGCCCGGAGGCGTCGGCGCCGTGCAACCCGGTGGTCGACCCGACGGAGGGGAGATCGGGCGCTGGTCCGGGTGGGGGAAGTGGTGCCGTCGAACCCGCACCCGAAGGGGGTGCCGGGAACGGGTCGCGACGACCGTGGGCTCAGGCGGCGCCGTCGAGGCGATCGGCCAGGCCACGCAGCAACCAGCAGGCGCTGGGTCCGAGGATGCCCAGCCAGTAGGTCTCCACGTAGGTGGATCTGGGATCGTGGCCGAGCCGGTCGATGACGGGGTCGTCCCACGCTTCGATGCGGATGTGGTCGGTCGGGAAGGTGGGCTGCGTGGGCACGGTGGCTCCTCGTGGTCTGGGGTTCATGGCCGTGGTGTCCGGCCGGCGGATCCGGGGGAGCCGAGCGGGATGTTGACAGGGACTTTCGATACCTGTCAACCCCTATGCGACCCAAGGGTCCCGGGTGGCGGTGGATGCCTCGCCCTGCGAGGCTCCGACGATGGATGATTGGGGCGCGCAGCCCGCCGAGGCGCTGGAGGCTGCCGTCCTTGCAGCGGCTGACCTGGTGGCTGGTGCCACCTCGGTCACGGTGCTGACCGGGGCGGGGATCTCGACCGACAGCGGCATCCCCGACTTTCGGGGGCCCGAGGGGGTGTGGACGAAGAATCCGGAGGCCGAGAAGGCCTCCGACATCCGCTACTTCAAGGCCGATCCGGTGGTCCGCCAGGCCCGGTGGCAGGTCCTGGCACATGGCGGGATGTGGGACGGCGTCGAGCCCAACGACGGGCACCGGGCCCTGGTGCCCCTGGAGGCCGACGGCCGCCTGCACACCCTGGTGACCCAGAACGTGGACGGCCTTCACGTGCTGGCCGGCAGCGACCCCGCCCTCGTCGTCGAGGTCCACGGCACGGTGCGCCGGGCCATGTGCCTCGGCTGCGACCGGCGCAGCGACATCGACGTTGTGCTGGACCGGGTGCGCAACGGCGACCTGGACCCCCACTGCGACGGGTGTGGCGGCCTCCTCAAGTCGGCCACCGTGAGCTTCGGCCAGGACCTGTTCGAGGGCGACATGGAACGGTCGCTGGCGGCGGCCCGGGAATGTGACGTGCTGCTCGCCGTGGGGTCCACGCTGGGCGTCTACCCGGTGGCCCTGATGGTTCCCGCGGCGGTCGACCATGGCGCGGCCGTGGTTGTGGTCAACGGCTCGCCGAGCGAGATGGACCACCTGGCCACCGTCAACGTCCGGGGCTCGATCAGCGAGGTGCTGCCACGAATCGTCGGCCGATCCCCGGTCGGCGGTGGTTGAATCCCGACCAAGTCAGTAGGATTTCCTGCATGGCGACATTCCGAGACCTCCTTGCCGATGCCCGCTCCCGGATCACCGAGACCGACCCGGCCGGTGCCGAGGCCCTGCTGGCCGACGGCCACCTCCTCCTCGACGTCCGCGAGCCGGACGAGTTCGAGCAGGGGGCCATTCCGGACTCGATGCACATCCCACGGGGCAACCTGGAGTCCGGCATCGAGAACAGGGTCACCGACCGCGACCGGCCGATCGTCGTGATGTGTGCCGGCGGCGTCCGCTCGGCGTTCGCCGCCGACACGCTCCAGCAGCTGGGCTACACAGGCGTGGTCTCCATGGAGGGTGGCTTCAACCGTTGGAAGGACGAGGGTCGTCAGTGGCGGACGCCGCGCACCCTCAGCTCCGAGCAGCGCAACCGCTACCAGCGCCACCTGCTCCTCCCAGAGGTGGGGGAGGAGGGCCAGCTCAAGTTGCTGGACGCCAGCGTCCTCCTGCTGGGTGCCGGCGGCCTGGGCTCGCCCGCCGCCATGTACCTGGCGGCCGCCGGCGTCGGCAGGATCGGCATCGTCGACATGGACGTCGTGGACGAGTCGAACCTGCAGCGGCAGATCCTCCACAACCTGGATCGGGTGGGCGAGCGCAAGGTCGACTCGGCCAAGAAGACCCTCACCGCCCTGAACCCCGACGTGGACGTCGTGACCTACGACGTCCGTCTGGGTGCCGACAACATCATGGAGATCCTCGACGGGTACGACGTGGTGGTGGACGGTGCCGACAACTTCCCCAGCCGATACCTGCTCAACGACGCCACGGTGAAGCTCGGCATCCCTGTGGTCCACGGTTCGATCTTCCGCTTCGAGGGCCAGGTCACGGTGTTCGACCCACGCGACGGGGTCACCTACCGCGACATGCTCCCGGAGGCACCACCCGCCGAATTCGCCCCCAGCTGCGCGGAGGCCGGCGTGCTCGGGGTGCTGCCCGGGATCGTGGGCTCCATCCAGGCCCTCGAGGCCATCAAGCTCATCCTGGGACTGGGGGACGGCCTGTCCGGACGCCTGGTGGCATTCGACGCCATGGACATGTCGTTCCGCGAGTACCGGCTCCAGCGCGACCCGTCGCTCGAGGTGACCTGGGAGAACCGCGACCGCATCGAGATCGCCGAGTTGGACGGCCTCTGCATGCCGAAGGTGACAGAGCCTCCGGCGGGCTGACCCTTCGGCGACCGGTCGGTCGCCCGAACCACCATCCCGTGACGCGTCGGGGTTTCCGTCGCACCATGCGAGACTCGCCGCCATGGCCCGACTGGCGATCATCGGCACCGGCTACGTCGGCCTGACCACCGGCGCCTGCCTCGCCCACCTCGGCCACGATGTGGTCTGTG
>JAKURY010000002.1 GCA_022452145.1 Acidimicrobiales bacterium
CCCGTGGTCCGGATCGCACCGGTCTCGCATTCGGTGCTGCCACCCTTCGCACCGGCGTAGTTCTGCTCGGTCATCGCTCACTCCCACTCGTCGGTTTCGCGGATAGGGGAATGGAGGCTCAGCCCAGGGCGTCGCGCTGGGCTATGAGGCTCTGCAGCGGGTCGAGGTCGAACGGATCACCCGTCCCCACCACCAGGTGGTCGACGCCCACGTCCACGTATCGATCCACATCTTCGACGTCATCCTGGGCGATGCACACCGTGCGCTCGATCTCCGACGGGTCGCGACCCACCTTGGCGCACCAGCCGTCCAGGATCGCCGACAACTCGGCAAAGTTCTCCGGCGGACCGAAGCAGTTCCACGCGTCGGCGTGTTCGGCAACGAGCCTCAGCGTGATCGTGCGACCCGAGCCACCGATGAGCAGCGGCATCGGTCCGACCGGTGGTGGGTTCAGGGCGGCCAGGCGCTTCTTCATCCTCGGCAGGTCGGCCTCCAGTCGGCGCAGCCGACCTGCCACGGTCCCGAACTCGTAGCCGTACTCCTCATAGTCCTTCTCGAACCAGCCGGCACCCACCGCCAGGTACATCCGACCTCCGCTGAGGTGGTCGAGCGTGCGAGCCATGTCGGCCAGCAGCTCCGGGTTCCGGTACGAGTTGCCGGTCACCATCGTGCCGAGCATGGCGTGCCGGGTGTCGGCAGCCATCGCGGACAGCAGCGTCCAACCCTCGAAGTGTGTGGCGTCCATGTCGCCGAACAGCGGGAAGAAGTGGTCCCATATCCAAATGGAGTCGGCGCCCATGGCGTCAGCCCGGCGCCAGGCGTCCCGGAGTGCGGCCACCGACGTGGCCTGTGGCTGGAGTTGGCAACCCACCTTGAGCGTCATGCGAGGCATCATGGCGCAGATGGGAACCGGGAGGCGAAGCAGTGGCCGATGAGATCACGAGGACCCGACGGGGCCCGCTCTCGGTGGTCGAGGCCGGTGACCCGGCCGCGCCCGCCCTGGTGCTGCTCCACGGCATTGGTTCGTCCGGCGATGCCTTCATGCCACAGGCACCTGCCTTCGCCGAGCGGTGGCGCGTGCTGGCGCCCGACGCCCCCGGCTACGGAGCGTCCGACGACCCCCCGGCCGCGCCCGGCATCGACGGGTTCGCCGATGCGGTGGCCCGCCTGCTGGACGACGCCGGGATCGACCGGGCCGTGCTGCTGGGGGTGTCCTGGGGAGGGGTCATCGCCACCCGGTTCGCCCTGCGCCACCCGGGTCGGCTGCGCGCCCTCGTGCTGGCCGACACCAGTCGGGGCTCGGGCTTCGACCCGGAACGGGCCGCCATGATGGCCGAGCGGGCCGCCCAGTACGCCGCCGACCCGGTCGGCTTCGTACGCGATCGCACGCCGCTACTCGTCGCGGACACGACGCCGGCCTCGGTCGTCACCGAGGTTGCCTCCATCATGGACAGGGCGTGTCGGATGCCGGGCTACGGCTACGCGGCGGCCTCACTCGGCGAGACCGACCACACGCCCGACCTGGGTCGGATCGACGTGCCGACGCTGGTGCTGGTCGGCCAGCACGACCGGGTCTGCCCGCCGTCCGACTCGCGGATCCTGGCCGACGGCATCCCGGAAGCCGTCTACGTCGAGGTCTCCGACGCTGGTCACCTGCCCAACCAGGAGCGTCCCGAGGCGTTCAACCTGGTCGTCGGCGACTGGTTGGCAGGGCTCCCGGACTGATCAGGCGCACCCCGACCGGTCAGTCGGGCGCGGCTGGCATCACATCATCGAACGTGTCCATGTCGCGAAGTTCTGGGAACCAGCGCCACCACAGGGCGACGACGGCCAGGGTGGCCACGCCGCCGAACACTACAGCCCCAACCAGGCCCATAAACGCGGCTGTCAGGCCCGACTCGGCGGCGCCCAACTCGTTGGATGCGCCGATGAACACGCTTTCGACTGCTAGCACCCGGCCACGCATGTCCTCGGGTGTGGCCAAGGGAACCAGGGTGGCGCGGATGAACATAGACACGGCGTCGGCGGCCGACACGAAGACGATGATGGTGAAGGCCAGAGCGAAACTCCGGGTCAGACCAAGGGCGGTGGTTCCCAGTCCGAACATCGCGACTACTGCGTAGAGGGTTCGTCCGAGATGGCGCTGTACTGGCCGGATCGACATGCAGATAGCGGTTGCACCAGCACCGATGCCTACGCCGGCGCGCAGCCAGCCAAGACCGATTGCACCGACCCCGAGGCGATCCTCCGCGATCGCAGGTAGTAGGGCAAGAGCGCCACCGAAGAGGACGGCGAACAAATCGAGGCCCATAGCTCCGAGCATCACTGGTCGATGGCGGATGAATCGGAGGCCCTCGAGAGATTCGAGTATCACCTGCCGGCTTCCGGTCGACGCCAAGCGCTTAACTCCAGAGGACGGAATGAGCCCGATAATGGCGATGGCTGCTACCAGCGCGAGGGCGGACAGGAGGTAGGGGAGTGATCCTTCGACTACGAAGGCAAATCCAAATGTTATGGGTCCGGCGATATGTCCGGCTTGGAAGCAGACCGACTTGAGTGCCACAACCCGGGGGACGACACCGGGTGGACTGAGGTCTATGGGTAGGGCCCGGCTGGCCGGCATGGCGAATGCCCGACACACCCCGAAAAACAGGACAATGGCGAAGATTGGCGTGACTGAGGTCGGGTCTGACCGGGCGTAGAGGAATAGGAGCAGTGAGGCTATTGCTTCTCCGACTAGGGCCATTCCGAGTATCTTGCGTCGGTCGTGCCGGTCGGCGAGGGGTCCGGCTAAGGGCGCCAGCACGGCCACCGGGAGAAACTCGGCAACGCCGAGCAGGCCGAGGTCCAGTGGGCGGCCTGTCAGGTCGTACACCTGCTTGCCGATGATCGTGATCTGGCCCATCACGGCGAAGTGGGTCAGAAAGTTCACACCCAGGAGGGCTTTTACCCGTAACGGGATCTCTGTGACGGAATGGTTTGTCATTGGCTGTCGAAGCGGCTGGCAAACGACGGTGTTCGTCCCCACTGAGGTGGGATGCCTGGTTCGCCGGGGTACTGCATGGTCTCAGGGACCACAGGCCGTGGTGGATCGGCCGCCAGCCACAGACGCAATAGATGGCGACGACGGTCGGGGTCGTCTGTGAAGGCCGTACGGGCGTGGAATACGGTGAAGTTGTTGGCCAGCACCGCCTCGCCGGCCCCCATCGTGAAGTCCAGGGCCAGGTCGGGCCGGTTGGCCGTGGCCTCGAGGTAGCCGATGGCCTCGCGTTCGACATCGGTGAGAGTGATCGACGGATCCTCGTCGGCAGCGATCTGGACGTACTCGGGAACGTACCGGCCGCTCACCAGCCCCTCCCGCTCGCTAAACACGGGGATGCGGTGGGGCGTGACCGGGTCGTCGTCCGGTCCGTGCTCCCCGAACCGGTGGTAGTGGAAGCCCCGGGCCAGCACCTCCAGGAGGTCGGGTCGGGACCGGCGTATTTCGTCGAACACAGTCAGGGAGCTCACAAAGCGGCTGCCTCCGCCCTCCGCCGCCGCCCGGATGCACAGGAACGACACCAGGTCGCCGGGGTCGCTGTGGGGGGCCAGTTCCGAGCGGTTCCGATAGGCCCGGGCGTGGGGGTCGACGTCGGTCACGTCGACCACATGGCCGAGGCGCTCGCCCATCACGCTCTGGGAGACGGCCCGTCCCAGCCGGAGGCCGATGCCCCAGAACATGAGGGCGACCTCCTCCACGCTGCGCCGGTCGACGGGAAAGCCCCGCAACAGGGCGACGCCCCGTCCATGCAGCACCTCGTGGCGCAGGTCGTCCACCAGGGGGGCGAGGGTGCCCAACGGCAGGTCGGCGGCGGAGGTCTCGACCGGATCGACGCCGCGGGAAGCCAGGTCGACCGCCGCCACCTCCAGGTCGGCCAGGTCGGCCGGTGGCAGGTCCACGGCGACCGGACCGGTGCCACCGAGGTCGGCGCCCCGCCACAGGTTCTCCGTCGGCACGTCGACGTCGAGCAGGCCCACGGTTCGCAACCTATGCGGCATCCGACACCGGATCCGGCGTCCGTCCGGCGGCGATGAGAAACCCGAGGGCGACCAGGCCGTAGACGAGGAAGCCGACCGCCCATGGCGTGGTGGAGGATTCGATGCGCATGCCGACGAAGGCGGCTAGCAGGGAGGCTGACGTGAGAGCCCCGAGGCCGATGACCCCGGCGGCTGTCCCGGCCACGTCGCCCAGCGGTTCGAGGGCCATTGAAATGGCAACTGGCGTGACGAGGGCGAGCAGGGTGTTGCCGACGACCATGAGGGAGAACCACGTCCAGAACTCCGGCACCCCGTCGGTGGCCAGGGTGAGGCCGACCAGCACGACGGCGAGGGCCATGGCCGAGGCGAGGACGAAAACCCCGACCGGGTGGGCACCCCACCTGCCGATGGCCGGGTTGATGGCTAGGAAGCCCGCCGCGAAGACGATGGCCGACGCCGCGAACAGGACGGCGAACTGGTCCGCCCGTCCGTAGATGACGTCGAAGACCTGCTGGGTGCTTCCAAGGAAGATCAGGAAGGCGCCATCGGCGAACAGCAGCGCCGAGGCGTAGAGGACCGTGCGGCGACAGGTGACGACGCGCCTGAAGGCGTCGATGGTCGGTCGGACCCGCAGGGGACGCCGGTTCGCTGGGTCAAGCGTCTCACCGAACCGGATTCCCCAGGCCGTGACGGCGGCGGCCAGGACGATCCCGACTGCGTACACCCACCGCCAGGAGGCGACCCTCAGGATCCCCTCGGCGGCCAGCGGCACTACCACCGGGCCGACGAGGAAGACGGCCGTGATGGTGGACATCACGCGGGCCATCCGGTCTCCCGTGTAGAGGTCCCGGAGGATGGTCAGGTTCATGAGCGACGCTGCCGAGGCGCCCAGCCCCCAGACAAGGCGGCTGGCCAGGAGGAATCCGAAGTCTGTGGCCAGCATCGACCCCGTGGCACCGAGGGCATAGATGGCCATGCCGAGGCGCAGGGTGGGTGCCCGCCCGAAGCGGTCGGACACCGGCCCGTAGACGACCTGGCCGGCGGCCATGCCCAGGAAGTAGACGGTGACGGCCAGGGTGATCCGGTTGGAGCCCGGGGGGAGGCCCAGGTCGGGTCGCATCTCGTCGAAGGCGGGCAGGGTCGCGTCGATTCCGAATGCCACCGACATGCCGATAAACGCCAGGAAGGCGACGACCTCCCACTCGGTGCGTTCCCGCCTCGCCGCCATCGGTGCAGTCTTGCCCGGCGACCCGACCCCACCCGCTTCCGGTCCGGTCACCCGGTCCCGAGTGTGGCGTATCCAGGTGCTGAGGCGGTGCCGCCATTTGGGAAGATGGGTTGGTGGAACACATGACCACCGCGCAACTGGAGGTCGGCCTGGCCGAGGTGGGGCGGTCGCCGACCGGCGAGGGCACCCTGGATCTGATCGTCCGTCGGCCCGTCTCCGAGGAGCGCGAGGTGCTGGAGACCGCCACGCTGACCGTCGAGGACGGTCTGGTGGGCGACAACTGGAACCAGCGGCCCAGCAACCGGACAGAAGACGGTGGACCACACCCCAACATGCAGCTCAACCTCATCAACAGCAGGTTTCTCGCCCTCATTGCCGGTGATCCCGAACGCATGGCGCTGGCCGGGGACCAGTTGGCCGTGGACCTCTCCCTCGGGTCCGACGACCTTCCGCCCTGGTCGCGGATCCGAATCGGTGGGGCGGTTATCCAGGTGACCGACCAGGCCCACACCGCCTGCGCCAAGTTCACGAGGCGGTTCGGCCTGGACGCACTCCACTTCCTCAAGACCGAGGTCGGCCAGGCCATGAACCTCCGGGGGATCTGTGCCCGGGTGGTGGTGCAGGGAACCATCCGCAGGGGCGACCCTGTGACCGTGGAGAGACCCGGTGGCCGTGGGGCGACCCGGTGACCGTGGGGCGACTCGCCGCCTGATAGGTGACCGGGGCCGTTGGGGTTGCCCACGTGCGGACCCCGGTGCCCTCGTAGCCTCGGCCCATGCGCACGGCCATAGTCAGCGGTTCGTGGAGGGGGATAGGCGAGGCCCTCTCGCTGGACCTGGCCCGATGGGGCTGGAGGGTCTTCGGCTTCGACCTGACTGCGGGCGACTCGCCCATGACCTCGTCGGACCTGGCCGGCTTCGGCGGATCTGTCGAGCCGATGGTCGTGGACGTCACCGACCGCATGGCCGTGGAGGTAGCGGTGGCGCGGGTGCTGGCGACCACCGGGGGAGCGCTCGACGCGGTGATTGCCAACGCCGGGATCCGGGAGGCCGGCGCCTTCGAGGAGATGCCGTCCGTCGACCTGAAGCGTCTCTTCGACGTCAACCTCGGTGGCGTAATGAACCTCACCCGGGCCGCCCTGCCGGCACTGCGCGCCACCCCCGATTCCCGGGTCGTCGTCGTTTCATCGGTCGGCGGGCTCTCGGCCCTGCCTGGCCTGGCCGCATACTGCGGATCCAAGTGGGCGGTGGAGGGATGGGCGGAGTCCCTCGCCCACGAGCTCGTCCCCCAGGGCGTGGGCGTGTCGGTAGTCGAACCGGCGTCGGTCCAGACGGGGCTGTGGGACGCCGGGACGATCCACGGCGATCCGGACGGACCGTACGCATCGGTCATACAGGCGTTGGAGGACGGTGACGCCCGAGCCTGGGCCAGGGCCCTGGATCCGCACGGGGTATCGGCCACCATGGTGTCGATCGTCGAGGGTCGCCGGGGCCTCCGCCACCCGGTAGGCCTCACCGCCCATGCCCGGTTCGTGGCCAGGGGGGTGGTCCCCGCCGGCCTGCAGCGACGGATCATTCGCCGCCTGACCCATCAGGACCCGCCGGTCCCGTCTCCCCGGAATCCGGACGGGGTGATCATGGTTACCGGCTGCTCCTCTGGCTTCGGCCTGCACACCACCGTCGAGTTGGCCCGACGGGGTCGGCGGGTGGCCGCCACGATGCGCGACCTGTCCCGCCGTGGCTCGCTGGACGCTGCGCTGGCCGAGGCTGGGGTGGCCGACCGGGTCCAGGTCCTGAGGTTGGACGTGACCGACCAGGCGTCCATCGACGAGGCGATGGAGACGGCCGACTCGTGGGTCCGCCTGGCCGGCGACGTCGGCCGACTGGTCGGGCTGGTAAACAACGCCGGCGTGCTCGCCGTCGGGCCGTTCGAGGAGACGCCTCCCGAGGCCGTGGACAGGATGCTGGACACCAACCTCCACGGCACCCTCGCCGTGACCCGGGCGGTGCTGCCCCGCCTGCGTGGACACGGTGGTCGCATCGTGTGCGTGACCAGCTCCAGTGGCCTTGGCGGGCTGCCCACCTGGGCGGCCTACGCCGCATCCAAGTGGGGGGTCGAGGGGTGGGCAGAATCGCTGGCCTTCGAGGTCGGCCCCCACGGCATCGACGTGGCCCTGGTGGAGCCGGGCGCCTTCCCGACCGGAATCTGGCGAAACGAGGCGTGGCACGGTTCGCCCGAGGGCCCATACGGCCCCATGGTCGAGGCCATGGCGGCGGCCGACCGGAGGGCCGCCGAATCTGGTGGTGATCCGGTGGCGGTGGCCAGGGTGGTGGCACGGGCCTTCGACGCGCGGTGGCCTCTCACCCGGCGGCCGGTCGGGCGGGGCGCATGGCTGCGCTGGGCCGCCCGCGGCATCGTGCCGTTCGGGGTGCAGCGCCGGGTCGTGGCCCGCATGGTCGGCTGACCGGCCGGAGCGCCAGACTCGGCCCCATGGACTTCGACCTTCCGCCGGATGACGATCCGCGGCGGCTGAAGGTGAGGGCATGGCTGGCCGCCAACCCCGATCCGACCGGTCGCCAGCTGCACGACGCCGGCTACGTGGTACCCCACTGGCCGGCCCCCTACGGTATCGACGCGGATCCGATGCACCAGGTGGTCATCGACGACGAGCTGCGCCGGGCCAGCGTGAGCCGGCCAAACAACCCGATCGGCATCGGTTGGGCGGCACCGACCATCGCCATGGCCGGCACAGAGGAGATGAAGGCCCGCTACCTCGACCCGATCTTCACCGGCGAGGAGTTCTGGTGCCAGATGTTCTCGGAGCCCGACGCCGGCTCGGACCTCGCAAACCTGGGAACCCGGGCGGTCCGCGACGGCGACGAGTACGTGGTGAACGGGTCCAAGATCTGGACCAGTGGCGGCCACAGGGCCGACTTCGGGATCCTCATCGCCCGCACCGACCCCGACGTGGCCAAGCACAAGGGCATCTCCTACTTCATCTGTCCGACCGACCTCCCGGGCCTATCGATGACCCCGATCGTGGACATGACCAGCGCCCACTCGTTCAACCAGGTGTTCTTCGATGACGTCCGCATCCCGGCACGCCTTCGGGTCGGCGACGAGGGTGACGGCTGGCGTCTCGCCCGGGTGACGCTGGCCAACGAGCGGGTCTCGTTGTCCTCGGCCGGTTCGCTGTGGGGTGCCGGGCCGTCGGCCGACGACCTGCTGGACCTGGTCAGGAGGGCCGGCGGAACCTCGGACCCCGTCCTGCGCCAGCGCCTCGCCACGCTCCACTGCGAGGCCGAGGTGCTGCGCCTGAACCGGCTGCGCACGCTGAGTTCCCAGCTTGCGGGGAGGGAGCCCGGGTCGGAGGCGAACATCCAGAAGGCCATGGCCGACGACCACGGACAGCACGTCATGGAGCTGGCCAAGGGCCTCGTCGGGTCCTCCGGGATGCTCGTGGGCTCCGGTCCACCCGGTCGCCTGGACGCGTCGAAGGTGGAGGGGACCACGGAGAACCGGCTGGTCACCGGGCAGTTCCCGGACGTTTCGTCGGTGTGGCACTACGGCTACGTCTTCTCACCGGCCCTGACCCTGGGCGGGGGCACGTTCGCCGTGCAGCGCAACATCATCGCCGAGCGGGTGCTGGGCCTGCCGCGGGAGCCCGATGCCCAGCGGGGGCGGTCGTGGTCCGAGGCCCGGTCGTCACAGAGCGTGTAGGCACCTGGTGATGAAGGCGGGCGACCTCACCACCCCGGCACTGCTGGCCGACGTCGCCGTCCTGGAAGGCAACCTGGCCACGATGTCGGCAGCTCGTCCGGGACCTGCCCTGCGGCCCCATGTGAAGGCCTTCAAGACCACCGCGTTGGCCGCCCGCCTCGTCGCGGCAGGTCACACCGGCTTCTGTTGTGCCACGATCCGGGAGGTCGAGGGCATGGCCGCCGCGGGCCTGGGAGACGACCTGCTGCTGGCCAACGAGGTCCTGGACGCCGGTCGGTTGGGGGTCTTGGTCCGGGCCGGCACGGCCAGGGTGACCGTGGCTGTCGACTCCCCGGCCACCATCGCCGCCGCGGTGGCCGGCGGCGTGCGCGAGGTCCTCGTCGACGTGGACGTGGGCATGCCCCGGTGCGGCTGCGATCCGGCCGACGCCGGACGCCTGGCCGACGAGGCCCGTGCCGCCGGCCTGCAGGTACGGGGCGTCATGGGCTATGAGGGCCACGTCCAGCACGAGGTGGATCGCCAGCGCCGGGAGCGTCGGGTGGCCAGGGCCATGGAGGACCTGGCGAGGGCCCACGCCGAGGTGGGTGGCGAGGTGGTGTCCGGCGGCGGTACGGGCTCGTGGGACTGCAACCACGTGGTTACTGAACTTCAGGCCGGATCGTTCGTGCTCATGGACGGCGACTACGCCCGCCTGGACCTGCCGTTCCGGGAGGGCCTGGTGCTGCTGACCACGGTGGTGTCGGTGAGCGCCCGGGGCCACGCGGTCCTGGACGGGGGCCTAAAGGCCCTGGCCATGGACAGCGGCGGCCCGGCACTGGTGGGCGGTGGCGACGTGCAGTTCTGCTCCGACGAGCACACGACTGTGGTCGGGGGTTCCTGGACGGTGGGGGACCGGGCGGGCCTCCGGCCCGCCCACATCGACCCGACCATCGCCAAGCACGAGGTCATGCACCTCGTCGACGACGCCGCGGCCGGTGGCGACGCCGAGGTGTTGGGGTCGTGGTCGGTCGACCTGCGGGGATGGTGACCCGGTGAGCGGCATCCACAGCGACGGATCCTGGCGAAACTGGGCCGGCAACCAGCGCAGCCGACCGGTGCGGATCGCCCGCCCCACCTCCGAGTCCGAGGTCGTCGACCTGGTCCTGGAGGCGGCCACCGATGGCCTACGGGTCCGGGTGGTGGGTGCCGGCCACTCGTTCACCGCCATAGCCCGTACCGACGACGTGCTCGTCACGCTGGACGACATGACCGGGATCGTGGCCGTCGACGACGCCACCGGCCGGGTCCGGGTGCGGGCCGGAACCCGACTCTGCGACCTGAACCCGCAACTCGACGCGGTCGGCCTGGCCATGTCCAACCTCGGCGACATCGCCTACCAGTCGGTGGCCGGCGCCATCTCGACGTCCACCCACGGCACGGGACTGGGCTTCCGGTCGATCGCCGCCGACGTGGTCGGCCTGCGGCTCGTCACGGGCGACGGGGCGGTGGCGGTGCTGGACGACGACCATGATCCCGACCTGCGCGACGTGGCCCGAGTCGGCCTGGGGGCGCTCGGCGTGGTGACCGAGGTGACCCTGCGGTGCGTGCCTTCCTTCAACCTCCACGCCGTCGAGGAGATCCTGCCCATCAGCGACGTGCTGGCGTCCTTCGACGGCTGGGCCGAAGCCACCGACCACACCGAGTTCTTCTGGATGCCGCACACCGCCAACGCCCAGGTGAAGCGCAACACCCGGACCACCGAGGCACCACCTCCGGCCCGGAACGCCCGCCACGCCATGAGGCGCCGGTGGAAGCGGTTCAAGAACAAGGAACTGCTCGAGAACGTGGCCTTCGGGGCGCTCAACCACCTGGGCCGCCTCCGACCGTCGCTCATCCCGAGGCTGAACGGCCAGGTGCTGGCCGATGCGGGTAGGGCCGAGTACCTGACCACGTCGTACGACGTGTTCGCCTCGCCCCGACGGGTCCGCTTCTACGAGATGGAGTACGCCGTGCCCCGCCGACACGGCCTGGAGGCGTTCCGGCGGGTGCAGGCGTTGATCGACAGCCTGGACCGCCCGATCAGCTTCCCGATCGAGTTCCGGGTCCTGGGCGGCGACGACATACCGCTGTCCACAGCGTCGGGCCGCGACTCCTGCTTCATCGCCGTCCACGTGTTCCGGGGGACGCCGTACGAGGACTACTTCCGGGGTGTGGAGGCGGTCATGGACGACTACGACGGTCGTCCCCACTGGGGGAAACTCCACTTCCAGACCGCCGGCACCCTGGCCGGCCGCTATCCCGCCTGGGACCGCTTCCAGGTCGCCCGGGAGCGCCTGGACCCCCGGCGCCTCTTCACCAACGACTACCTGGACCGCGTAATCGGCCCCTGAGCCCTACCGCCTGGCGACCAGGGCGACGTTGGTGGTCGATCCGTCAACCACCGTGAGCGACGGGTCGTAGGCGTAGCCCTCGGGGTGGTCGAACCCGACCAGGCCCTCGGGATCATCCAGGCCGTGCTCCACTACGTGGCGCACCAGTGCCCCCTTCAGCAACTTGTTCCAATGCGACACCGTCACGAGCGTGCGCTCACCGTTCTTCACCACGTCGTCTAGGAAGCGCACCCGGATGCGCCGTCCGGCGATCGCCGGATCCCATGCCACGGCGTGCTCGTTGGGGAGCAGGTCCCAGACGGTGCCCGACGCCGCCTCCGCCAGGGCTGCGGTCAGAGCCGGCTTCCAGAACCGGGCCGGCCTACCGAGGCCCGGAAGCGCCGCCCCCATCTTGAGCTTGTAGTCGGGGATCGGATCGGTGGGCCGCACCGCACCCCACAGCCCGGAGAGGATGACGACCTGGCGGTCCACCCCACGCCGCACATTCGCCGGGAGCGACGGGTAGTCGAGGGCGTCGTATAGCACCCCGGTGTAGCGCTGGATGGCCGGAAGGGTCGGAGCCGAGTCGACGACCAGGTTGGTCGCCGTCGCCTCCTCGGCCTTCGCCATCCCCACCCCCAGCAGTTTCGAACGGTCCTCGGATGGAGCCCCCATGGCTTCGACCAGCGCCCGGACCACCACCCGGCGTTGCTCGGCCAGGTCCGGGAACGACTGGTCTGCAACGGCCCAACAGGGCCCGTCACCACCGTCGGCCTTGCCCTCCGACGGAGGCAGGAGGATCAACGGGGTGGGCATCGGCCGACGGTACCCTCACCGCCGTGACGGACCCGAACAGCGATCCGACCATCGAGGAGCCACCATCGGCCCCGGTGGACGCCTCCGACATCGACGACGCCGAACTGGATGCACTGGAGGCCGACCTGGCGGCAATCGAGGTGGCCATGGAGCGGGTCGACGGCGGTGACCTGGATGGCTACGAGGCAGTGGCCGCGAGGCTCGACGAGGAATCGTCCGAGGCGCCGGACTAGAGCAGGTCGGGGATGGTCCCGTCCGGCACCAGGTCCACCCGGGGCCCGGCGATCAGGTCGGGACCGGACACCTCGAACCAGCGGGCGCCGAGGTTGGGGATACGCCGCCACGGCTCCCCGCAGGCGTCCTCCAGCGCGTACACCACGCCGCCGTGCGATATGACGAGCACATCACCGTCACCCATCCGCCCGGCGATCCGGTTCAGCCCCGAGCGGACCCGGGCCAGCATGGCGTCGTCGGGTTCGTAGCCGGGTGGTCGGCGACCGTTCTCCAGGTAGCCCGGCCACTGCTCCTGGATCTGCACGCGGGTCAGCCCCTGCCATTCCCCTGCGTCGCGTTCCATGAGGTCAGGATCGGTGGGCACGGGTCCGATGCCCAGGCGCTCGGCGATGATGGTCGCCGTCTCGACGGCTCGGAGCAGTGGGGAGGCCACCACGGCGTCGAAGGATCCGAGCGCGCCCGTCGCCGCTGTGGATTGGCGACGGCCCTCGTCGGTAAGCGGTGGATCGGCCCGGCCCTGCCAGCGACCCGTGGCGTTCCACTCCGACTGGCCGTGGCGGACGACGAGCAGGCGGGTCATGGGCGCCGACCGTAGCGGTGCGGCGTGACCGACGACCCCTTCCCCGACCCGGCGCCCGACCTTCGGACTCGGCGGACCTCCTACCTACACTGACCCGATGGTCCTGCTGCGCCTGTTCGCCTCGGTCCGGGTCGCCGCCGGAACCGGAAGCGTCACCGTGCCCGGTGAGACGGTGGGCGACGTGCTCGTGGCGGCCGATGAGAAGTTCGGCGACGGGTTCGCCGCGGTGGCCGCAACCTGCCGGGTCTGGTTGAACGGCGAGTCCACCTCGGCCACCGATGCCGTGACCGACGACGACGAGGTGGCCCTGTTGCCGCCGGTCTCGGGGGGCTGAACCGTGCGTCGCCTCGCGGTCCTCTCCCTGCACACCTCCCCGCTGGTCCAGCCCGGCTCCGGCGACGGCGGCGGCATGAACGTGTACGTCCGCGAGCTGGCCTCCGCCCTGTCCCAGGCCGGTGGTCGGTCCACCGTCTTCACCCGCCGGGTGGACCCGGACACGGCGACGGTCGTGGACGTGGAGCCCGGCTTCCGGGTGGTGCACATCGATGCCGGTGCCCACGACCTCTCCAAGGAGGACCTGCCCGCCGTTGTGGACGATTTCGCCGACGGCGTGGCCGCCTACCTGGACGCCCATCCCGGCCATGACGGGATCCTCGCCAACTACTGGCTGAGCGGGGTGGCGGGGCACCGCCTGAAGCACGAGCTGGGCCTTCCGCTCGCCACGACCTTCCACACCCTGGCCCGCGTCAAGGCCGAGACCGGCGATTCGGAGCCCCTTAGGCGGATAAGGGCCGAGTCCGAGGTGGTGGGCTGTTCCGACGTCATGTTGGCCAACAGCGCCGAGGAGGTCCGGCAGCTCGTCGAGTTGTACGGCGCCGAACCGTCCCGGATCGAGGTCGTCCCACCGGGGGTCGACCACGCCTTCTTCACCCCGGGTTCTCAGGCCGTCGCCCGTCGTGCCACCGGGCTGGGCGATGGACCGGTCCTGTTGTTCGCAGGTCGGATCCAGCCCCTCAAGGGGGTCGACGTCGCCGTCAGGACGCTGGCCGACCTGGGCCGATCCGACGCTCGCCTCGTGGTGGTCGGTGGCGCCAGCGGGTCCAACGGCAATGCCGAGGAGCGGCGCCTCCGCGAGGTCGCCGAGTCCCACGGCGTGGCCGACCGAGTCCGGTTCGTCCCCCCGCAACCCCACCACTGCCTCGCCTACTGGTACCAGGCATCCGACGTGGTGGTCATGCCCAGCCGGTCCGAGTCGTTCGGGCTGGTGGCACTGGAGGCGGCGGCGTGTGGAATCCCCGTGGTCGCGGCCGCAGTGGGTGGCCTCCGGACGCTGGTCGAGCACGGGCGGACCGGCTACCTGGTGGACGGGCGCGACCCGTCGATATACGCCGCCCACGTGGCCGAGATCCTGGACGACCCGATCGCCGCCTCGCACATGTCGACGGCGGCCACCGAACGGTCGTGGTCGTACACCTGGTCGGCCACAGCGGCGCGGCTCCGACGGATCTGCGACGACCTCTCATCCCGAGTGCTCGTGGACTGCGCCTGACGTTGTCCGTCGACCCACCGCCGCTCGGCCCCGACGAGCTGGATGCCCTCGGGGCGGTCGTCGACGCCTGGTTCGCCAGGACGTTGGAGGAGAATCCGATCCTGGAGGCGGTCGAACGGGATCCGGATGCCGGACCGATGGAGCGACGGTGGTTCGCCCGCGTCGTGGGCGAGGAGAAGGACACTTCCACCATCCGGTTCACCCTCCGGCAGCGGATGCTCCACCACGAGACCTATGTCATGCCCTCCCCGGAGGAGAATCACGGGGCCTTCCACCAGCACCTCCTGAAGCGCAACTCGAGCCTGGTCGGGGCGGCGTTCTGCGTCGGCGAGGAGGACGCCGTGCTGCTCGTCGGGGCCGTGCCGGCCTCCACGGTGGACGCCGCCGAGCTGGACCGGCTCCTGGGCACCGTGTGGACGGCCGTCGAACGGTGCTTCCGGTCGGCGCTCCGCATCGGCTTCGCCAGCAGGGTTGGCGGCCTTCCCCGCGCCCACGGGGGTTCCTAGTGGACTTTCATTACCTTTGGCTATATCGTGCTCCGCGGGTCCGGCGGCCGGATCGTCGGGGTTCGATCGGGGAAGTGATTTCTCCGACGACATGGCCGCCGGACCTGTCGCGTCCGGTCCCGCCCCCCCGTTGACCCCCATCCGGACTGGGCCGCCGTCTCGGCTGCTGGTCTTCTCCGTCACGGCGATGGCGCTGCTCAACAACTCGGTTCTGATGAGCTCCACGCCGGAGATCCTCGAGTCGTTCGGCGAACCGGTCGAACGTGCCGGGATGCTGATCGCCGCCGGCACGGTCACCGGGATCGTGGCGGCCCCGGCCATCGGGTTCCTGGCCGACCGGTACGGACGCAAGCGCGTCCTCGTTCCCTGCCTGCTGGTGTTCGGGGCCGTCGGCACCCTCGGCGGCTTCAGCCCGTCGTTGGAGTGGCTGCTCGCCATCCGGGTGGTCCAGGGGCTCGGGTCGGCTGGCCTCATCAACCTCGTGGTGGTCCTGATCACCGACAACTGGTCCGGTATGGAGCGGGCCCGCCTCCTGGGTCAGAACTCGGCCGTCATCACCGCCTTCCTGGCCGTCTTCCCATTCCTGGGCGGCGCCACCACTGACCTGTTCGGATGGCGCTGGAACTTCGCCTACTACGGGATGGCCGTGGTGGCGGGAGCCGTGGTGGCCCGGTCCCTCCACGACCCGTGGGAGGCCCGACCGGATCCGGTAATGCGCCGTCTGCGCGAGGCCCTCGCAGAAGTTTCGATTCCCGCCAACGCAATGGTCATCGGGCTCGGGTCGCTGACGTTCTTCGTCATGTTCGGCGTGTTCCTCACCCTCATCCCTATCCACCTCCACGAGGTCTTCGGCCTCGGGCCGACCCAGCGGGGGCTGGTGGCCGCGGTTCCAGCCGTGACCTCGACGGCCACCGCGCTGGTGGTCACCTGGTTCCGGGTGCGGATGTCCGCCGGGGTCATGGTGGCGGTCGGCCTCGGCGTGTTCGGCGCCACGTTTGTGGCCATGGGCATCGGCTCCCTCTGGCTCCTGGTGGCCGCCGCGGCGGTCTATGGGTTGGCCGAGGGGATCACCATCCCGACCCTCCAGGACCTTGTCGCCGAACGGGCGCCCGAGCACCTCCGGGGGGTCATCCTGGCGCTGTGGGTCAGCGCCCTCCGGATGGGCCAGACCGCCGGCCCGCTGGCCGTCGGGTTGGCCATCGGCCTCTGGTCCACCGGGGCGGTCCTGGTCGGCGCAGGGGTGCTGGTGGCCGGTGTCGCAGTGGCCGTCGGCACCTCACGGGTGTTGCCGGAGGCCCGGCCGTCGGCCGACACCAGCCTGTAGGTTCAGCCCGTGGCCACGAGACTCCAGGTGATCGGCGGCGGGAAGATGGGCGAGGCGCTGCTCAGCGGCCTGGTGGCCGACGGTTGGGCGGCTGCCGGTGAACTCCACGTGGTCGAACCCGACGCCGGCCGCCGCAGCGTGCTGGCCGGGTCTCTACCCGGTGTCTCGTGCGATGACACCGCCCTCGCCGGCGTCGACACCCTCGTCGCCGTCAAGCCCCACGTGGTCGCCGACGTGTGCGCCGGTCTGGCCGTCCTCGGAGTGCCCCGGGTCGTATCCATCGCCGCCGGCGTCAGGACTGGTGCCATCGAGGCGGTCATCGGCGAGGGCGTCCCAGTGGTCCGGGTCATGCCCAACACCCCGTCACTGGTCGGGGAGGGTGCCGCAGCCGTGGCCGGCGGACGGGCCGCCAGCGACGAGGACATCGAGTGGGCTGTCGGGATCCTCTCGGCGGTCGGCGAGGTGGTCGTGGTCCCCGAAGCCCTCCTCGATGCGGTCACCGGGCTCTCGGGTTCCGGCCCCGCCTACGTGTTCCTCCTGGCCGAGGCCCTGATGGATGCCGGCGAGGCCGAGGGGCTGCCCAGGGAGGTGGCGGTTGCCCTCACCGAACAGACCCTGCTGGGAGCGGCCACCCTGCTGAGTCGTTCCGACGACCCGGCGGCGACCCTGCGGGAGAACGTCACGTCGGCGGGCGGTACCACGGCGGCCGGCCTGGCGGTGTTCGAGGCCGGTGGCTTCCGCCAACTGGTGAGCGATGTGGTCGCCGCGGCAACCGAACGCTCACGCCAGCTGGGCGCCGGCTGATCGTGGGCCGGCGCTACGACACGATTTCGTTCCTGTCGGACTACGGCGCCGACGACGAGTTCGTCGGTGTCGTCCACTCCGTGGTCCGGGGCATCGCTCCCCATGTCCACGTGGTCGACATTACCCACGGGATCGGTGCCCACGACGTCCGTGCGGGTGGCCTGGCCCTGGCGCGCAGCGCCCAGTACCTGTGCCCCGGTGTGGTGCTGGCCGTGGTCGACCCGGGCGTCGGTACCGACCGCCGGGCGGTGGCCGTGGAGGTCGGTGGTGGTGAGTCGGTCCTGGTCGGGCCCGACAACGGCCTGCTGGCTCCGGCGGTGGCCATGGTGGGCGGGGCCGACAGGGCGGTGTCGTTGACCGATCCGGCATGGCACCTCCCAGCGCCGGGGTCCACCTTCGACGGACGCGACGTCTTCGCTCCGGTCGCCGCCCACCTGGCCACCGGGGTGGACCTGGGCGAGATGGGCGATCCGATCCAGCCGGCGGGCCTGCTCCCCGGCGTACTGCCGGTGGCCGCGGTCGAGTCCGACGGCCTGCACGCCGAGGTGCTGTGGGTGGACCGCTTCGGCAACCTGCAGCTGAACGTGGACCCCGGGGAACTCGACGCCCTGGAAGCCGGCGACCGGTACAGGGTACGGGTCGCCGACCGGGTTCTTCCTGCCCAGCGGGTGTCGGCCTACGACGACGTGCCCACCGGTGGCCTTGGCGTGCTTGTCGACTCCTGGGGCATGGTCTCCCTCGTGGTGGCACGGGCGTCCGCGGCCGCCGACCTGGGGATCGGTGCCGGCGGTGCCGTGGTTCTCGGGCCGGCTGGCGACGATCCCGGCGTGACCACGAGGGTCGCGCTGGGTGGGCGATCTGCCTCGGACGATCCGGAAGGAACCTGATGCGCCTCGGCACCACCATCGTCACGGCGATCCTGCTGGCGGCCATCCTGGGTGCCGCCGTGGTCCAGTTCGTCCTGCTCGTCGACTGAACGGCTAAGGCCAGCCTCAACCTGTCGACTGGCTGCCGGTGGCCACCATGGCCCCGGCGAAGATCAGCGAGATCCCGACCAGCAGCGAGACGGCGAACCCGGTCATCTCGTCGAGGACGGAGTTGAGCAGCCCGCCCCAGCTCAGCACGAGGGCGCCGGCCACGATCAGGCCGTTGCCTAATGCTCCCCGTCGGGCCGTTCCCGTGCCGATCCGCAGTAGGCGGACCATCGACCAGGTCGATCCGATGATCACGACCAGCGCCCCGGTCGACGAGGCGACCGCTGCGGCGACCCGCGGGCCGGGGCCGAAGACGTCGCTGCCGCGGGGGAGGACGTCGGCGACGAACGTGCCTTCGATCGGTGAGGCCACCACCACCCCGGCGGCGAAGGCGCCGACCACGACGGTGGCCCAGGCGATCCGGTCCGCCCTGGGTCGAGCGACCAGCAGGTACACGGTTCCCAGCGCCAGGATCGGCACGTTCAGTACGGCCCCGAAGGCGTAGAAGAACCGGAATGGCCTCGCCGACCAACCGGCCGACGCCCCCCACCAGAGCGAGGCGGCACCCGCGGCGAAGAGTCCGAGCGATGCGGACCAGGCAAGGTCCTGGGGGCGTCGCCGGTCCAACCAGCGTTCGAAGACCGTGGCGGCGAAGGCCACCGACACGAGGGTGGCCGCCGCGGCCATGGCGATCTGGTGCGTCACGGAAGGCACGGTATTGGCCTATCGGCGACCATCGACAGCCCGAGGGTCGGCCCTACTGCAGCCCCGCGCCTGCGGGCGCGGGAACCTGGCATGTGAAACGGTGCACAAGCGTCTAGTTTGGGGGCGTGACGAACGCCGCTGGGTCGAGGCAGAACGAGCCGATTCCGGACGCCACCGTCGCACGCCTCCCCGTCTACCTGCGGGGCCTGGTCGAGTTGTCCGACGACGACGTGGCCACCGTGTCTTCCGTCGGCCTCGCCGCCCGGGCCGGCGTGAACGCCGCCAACGTACGAAAGGACATGTCCTACCTGCACGCCCATGGCACGCGGGGCGTGGGCTACGACGTCGACCACCTCATCGGTGAGATCAGCGTGGCGCTGGGCGGCGGCGTCCCCAGCCCGGTGGTCATCGTCGGCGTCGGCAACCTGGGGCGGGCCCTCAGCCGGTATGACGGCTTCGTGGCCGGGGGCTTCCCCGTGGCCGGCCTGGTCGACGCCGACCCCACGGTCGTGGGTAGGCGGATCGCCGGCAAGGTCGTCCGGTCCGTCCACGAACTGGCCGGACTGGTGGACGAGACCGGGTGCACAATCGGCATAGTGGCCACCCCGGCGGCTGCCGCCCAGGGGGCCGTCGACCGACTGGTGGCCTCCGGAGTCAGCTCGATCCTGAACTTCGCCCCGACGGTGGTGACCGTGCCCGACCGGGTCGACCTCCGCCAGGTGGACCTGGCAACCGAGCTCCAGATACTCGGGTACCACCAGCACCACCGGGCCACGGTCGGCCTCGGCTCCGACAGGGCCACGGGCTAGGTGCCGGACGTGGAATGCCGGGTCCTGTCATGTCGGCGCAACGGGTTGGAAAGGACACCCGGCATAGGGAATGCTGGAGCCCGGGAACGGGGCACTGTCGCTCCGCCCAGTCGCCCCACAAACGGCGGTCCGGCCCCCGGGCCGGGTAGTCGGAGAAGAAGGAGTGTCGGCCTTTGTCGGTCGTCGTCGTAGGCCTGAACCATCGCACCGTGCCGCTCGACCTGCTTGAGCGCATGACGGTGCCGTCGTCGCTCCTGCCCAAGGCGCTTGCTGACCTCACGTCGCGCGAGCACGTCACCGAGGCCGTCGTGCTGTCGACCTGTAACCGGATCGAGGTCTACGCCTTCGCCGAGAAGTTCCACGGTGCCTATCAGGACATCCGCAACTTCTTCGCCGAGGTGTCCCATGTGGCGCCCGAGGAGTTCTCCGACCACCTGACCAGCCTCTACGACGGCGACGCGGCCCGTCACCTCTTCTCCGTGGCCTCGGGCCTGGACTCGGCCGTACTGGGTGAGCACGAGATCCTCGGCCAGGTCCGAACCGCCTGGGAGGTGTCGTCCGCGGAGGGCGCGGTCGGCCCCGTCCTGAACCCGCTGTTCCGCCACGCCCTCGAGGTCGGCAAGCGGGTCCGGACCGAGACGGCCATCTCCCGCAACATCACCTCGGTCTCGCAGGCCGCCGTGGCCATGGCCACCGATCGCCTGGGTGGCCTGGAGGGTCGACAGGTCCTGGTCGTCGGTGCCGGTGAGATGGGCGAGGGCCTGGCCCGCGCCCTCCACAGCGGCGGCGTGGCGGGCATCCGGGTGGCCAACCGCACCTGGGACCGAGCCGTTGAGGTGGCAGAGCGCCTGGGCGGCGTCCCGGTGCGCCTGGACGACTTGCCCCACCACCTGGCGGAGGTCGACGTGCTGCTCACCTCCACCGGTGCCTCGGCAGTGATCCTCGAGCACGGCGACCTGGCCTCCGTGGTCGGCGAGCGCCATGGCCGTGAGCTGCTGGTCGTCGACATAGCGGTGCCCAGGGACGTCGACCCGGCGGCCGGTGAGATCGAGGGCGTGACCCTCCTCGACATGGACGATCTGCGGGAATTTGCCGAGGTGGGCATCCGGGAGCGCCAGCGCGAGGTGACGGCGGTCCAGGCCATCGTGGACGCCGAGCTGGATCGCTACGTCAACGAGTCCACGGCCCGATCGGTGGCTCCGCTGGTGGCCAGCCTCCGTTCACGCGGCGACTTCGTCCGGTCGGGCGAGTTGGAGCGACTCGCAGCCCGACTCGGAGACCTCGACGACCGCCAACGTGAGGCCGTCGAGGCCCTCGCCGCAGGCATCGTGGGCAAGCTCCTGCACGAGCCGACGGTGCGCATGAAGGGCGCCGCCGGCACCGTTCGCGGCGAGCGCCTGGCTGAGGCCCTGCGCGACCTCTTCGACCTCTAGGCCCGGGCGACGGCCGTGCGGATCCGGGCCGCCACCCGCGGAAGCGCCCTGGCCCGCTGGCAGACCGACCACCTGGCCCGGCTCCTCGCCTCCGTGCGCCCCGACGTGACCGTCGAGGTGGTGGTGGTCGAGACCACCGGTGACCTGGACCGGACCACGCCGCTCGAGCAGATGGGCGGCCAGGGCGTCTTCGTGAAGGAGGTCCAGGCCGCGGTGCTCGACGGACGTGCCGACATCTCGGTCCACTCCGCCAAGGACCTCCCGGCCCTCACCCCGGAGGGCCTCGTGCTGGCGGCGGTACCAGAGCGGGCCGATCCCCGTGACGCACTGGTGGGATGTCGATGGGCCGACCTGGCCAATGGGGCCACTGTCGCCACCGGTTCGATACGGCGCAGGGCACACCTGGCACACCTTCGGCCGGACCTCGTGTTCAGCGGGCTGCGGGGCAACATAGGGACCCGTCTGGAGAAGGCAGCCGGGTTCGACGCCATCGTCATGGCCGCCGCCGCCCTGGACCGCCTGGGCATCGAACCCGACGTCGTGGACCGCCTGGATCCGGCGATCCTGCTACCCCAGGTGGCCCAGGGCGCCCTTGCCGTCGAGTGCCGGACCCACGACGAAGAGGTCCGTGACCTGTTGGCGGCCGTCGAGGATGCTGCGGCCCGTCGAACCGTCGACGCCGAGCGGGCATTTCTCGCCGAGCTGGGGGCGGGCTGCGACCTCCCGATCGCCGCCCACGCGGTGCTGGACGGCGACGAGGTGCTCCTGGCCGGCGCCATCTCGTCACCCGACGGCGCCGTGCTCCTGCGCGGCGAGCAGCGCTCCGCCGACGGGCCGGACCTGGGCCGGGCGCTGGCCCGCCACCTCCTCGACGAGCGTGGCGGGTCGGCACTCCTGGAGTCGGCGTGAGTCCGCTGGTCGGTCGGACGGTGGTCGTCACCCGGGCCACTGACCAGGTCGGCACCCTCGCCGGTGCCCTGGCCGAGCTGGGAGCCGAGGTGGTCGAGCTCCCGGTGATCGCAATCGTCGAGCCGTCCGATGGAGGCGCCGCTCTGGCCGGCGCCCTGGCCTCGGCCGACCGGTACGACTGGATCGTCGTCACCTCGCCAAACGGCTCCCGGCGTGTCGTCGACCTGCTGGCGGGTCCCACCACAGCCCGCCTCGCCGCGGTGGGACCGAAGACGGCAGCGCCCTTGGCCGCGTCCGGCCGGCTGGTGGACCTGGTGCCGGGCCGTGCCGTGGCCGAGGGCCTGCTCGAGGAGTTCCCGTCTCCCCCGGAATCCGGCGGCCGGGTCCTGCTCGCCCGCGCAGAGGTGGCCCGCGACGTGCTGCCCGAAGGCCTCTCGGCCGCCGGTTGGGAGGTCGAGGTGGTCGCGGCCTACCGCAACGTGGTGCCGGTCGTGGACCCGGCCGTGCTCGTTCGGGCCCGGTCCGCCCACCTGGTGACCTTCACCGCAGAATCGACGGTCAGGCGCTACCACGAGCTGGCCGGGGCCAACCTGCCCCTGGCCGCCGCCTGCATAGGGCCGATCAGCGCTGCAGCGGCCCGGGAATTAGGCTTCGCCGTCGTGGAGGCCGCCCCCCACTCGGTCGCAGGCCTCCTGGACGCCGTGGTCGCCTGGGCAGCGGCATCGCCGCCCACGACCTGACCTCCGTAGGCTCGTGCGGTGAGCTTTCCCGCCTCGCGACCCCGTCGCCTGCGCCGCACCGCCGCCCTGCGCCGCCTGGTGGCCGAGACCCGCCTCTCGGTCGACGACCTGGTGGCGCCCCTCTTCGTGCGGGAGGGCATTGACGAGCCACAGCCTGTGGCCTCCCTTCCGGGCGTCGTGCAGCACACCCGGTCCAGCCTGCGTGCCGAGGTGTCCGCCCTGCGGGACCTAGGCGTCCCGGCCGTGATCCTCTTCGGTATCCCCGAGGAGAAGGACGCCGTCGGCTCCGAGGCCTGGAACCCCGACGGCGTGGTCCAGGTGGCTCTGCGGGACCTCCGCGACGAGGTGGGCGACGACGTGGTCCTCATGGCCGACCTGTGTGTCGACGAGTACACGGACCACGGCCACTGTGGCGTGCTGGACGGCCACGGTTCGGTCGACAACGACGCCACCCTCGAGCTCTACGGGAGGGTCGCCGTCGCCCAGGCTGCAGCCGGGGCCGACGTGACAGCCCCCTCCGGGATGATGGACGGCCAGGTGGCCGCCATCCGGGCCGCCCTGGACGATGCCGGACACCCCGACACGGTGATCCTGGCGTACGCCGCCAAGTACGCCTCGGCCCTCTACGGCCCGTTCCGCGATGCGGTGGACGTCCAGATCGTGGGCGGTGGCGATCGCAGGGGCTACCAGCAGGATCCGCCCAACGCCCGGGAGGCGATCGTCGAGATCATGGCCGACCTCGACGAGGGTGCCGACATGGTGATGGTCAAGCCGGCGTTGGCCTATCTGGACGTCATCGCCGAGGCCCGAGCGGCCGTCGACGTACCTCTCGCCGCCTACCACGTGAGCGGCGAGTACGCGATGGTCGAGGCGGCGGCGGCCAACGGCTGGCTGGACGGCGACGCCGTGGGAATGGAGCACCTGCTCTCCATCCGACGGGCCGGTGCCGACTTCATCCTCACCTACCTGGCCCGGCGTGCCGCCGAGCTCCTGCAGGGTTGAACCTCCGGTGACCGAAGCCAACCGGACGCTTTTCGAACGGGCGCAGCGGGTCATCCCCGGCGGGGTCAACTCGCCGGTCCGGGCCTTCGGGTCGGTGGGCGGCACGCCCTACTTCGTCTCACGGTCGGACGGTCCCTACGTGTGGGACGCCGACGGCCGCCGCTACATCGACTACGTGCAGTCCTACGGGCCCGGGATACTCGGCCACGCCCATCCGGCGGTCCTGGAGGCCATCTCGGTGGCCGCCTCCAGGGGCACCAGCTACGGTGCCCCGACCGAGGCCGAGGTGGTGATGGCCGAGATGGTCGTGGACCGCGTCGCCGGCCTCGAATCCGTCCGGTTCGTGTCGTCGGGTACGGAGGCCACCATGTCGGCCGTGCGCCTGGCGCGGGGCGCCACCGGTCGCCCGGGGATCGTGAAGTTCGCCGGCTGCTACCACGGGCACGGCGACGCTCTGCTGGCCGCGGGCGGCAGCGGGGTGGCCAACCAGGGCCTGACCGGGTGCGACGGCGTCACAGTCGGCGCCGTCGCCGACACCATCGTCGCCCCGTACAACGTGGTACCCGAACTGGACGACACCATCGCCGCTGTGATCGTGGAACCGGTGGCTGCAAACATGGGCCTCGTCGCGCCGGCGTCCGGCTTCCTCGAGGGCCTCCGGGCGGCCTGCGACGCCTCCGGGGCGCTGCTCGTCTTCGACGAGGTCATCACCGGGTTCCGCCTTGCCCGCGGAGGGGCGACAGGGTGGTTCGGGGTGACCCCCGACCTGTGGTGCTTCGGCAAGGTCATCGGCGGCGGCCTGCCGGTCGGCGCCTTCGGCGGCCGCTGGGACGTCATGGAGTGCCTGGCCCCGCTGGGCGGCGTGTACCAGGGCGGCACCCTGTCGGGCAACCCTCTGGCCATGGCCGCCGGTCGTGCCACGCTCGAGTTGCTCGACGACGGTGCCTTCGACCGGCTGACCGCCAAGTCGGCGCGCCTGGCCGACGGGCTGGCGTTCGCCTTCAGCGGAGCCGGCCTCGACGCCGTGCTGCCCCGGGTGGGTTCGCTGCTGGGCTGCTTCTTCGGCGACGTTGCTCCAACCGACTTCGACGAGGCGAAGGCGCTGGCTGACAACGGCATCTACCCGAAGGTCTTCCACGCCCTCCTGGAGCGGGGGGTGGCGCTGGCCCCCGGCGCCTACGAGGCCCTGTTCCCGAGCCTCGCCCACACCGAAGCGGTCATCGACGAGACGATTTCCATCGCTGCGGAGGCTGCCGTCATGGTGGCTGCCGAGCTGGCCTGAGGCCCGACTGGTCAGGACCCGCGTAGGGCGCGGTAGCGACGGAGCAGTTCGGCCGTCGAGCTGTCATGGGCCCCGTCACCTGCCAGGTCACCGGCGATGCGGGCGGCCAGTTCCTTGCCCAACTCCACCCCCCACTGGTCGAACGGGTCTATGCCCCAGACGGCACCCGCGGCGATCGTCCGGTGCTCGTAGGTGGCCAGCAACTGGCCCACCGCCGACGGGGTGAGCTCGGGTACCAGGATGGTCGTCGATGGCCGGTCACCGGGAAAGGTGCGATGCGGGACCAGGGCCGGTGGAACGCCGGCGGACGCCGCCTCATGGCTCGTCCTTCCGAATGCCAGGGCCTCGGCCTGGGCGGCCAGGTTGGCCAGCAACAGGTCCTGGTGGGCGCCACGCGGGTCCTCGACGGGTCGGGCCACGCCGATCAGGTCGCACGGCACCACGTCGGTGCCCTGGTGCAGCCACTGGAAGAAGGCGTGCTGTCCGTCGGTGCCGGGTGCCCCCCAGACCACCGGTCCGCTGGGAGCGTCCAGAGCGTGGCCGTCGTCGGTGACCCTCTTGCCGAGGCTCTCCATCGAGAGCTGCTGCAGGTAGGGGGGCAGCAGTCGGAGCCGGTGGGCGTAGGGCACCACGGCCATCGACGTGCGTCCCAGGAACGACCGGTTCCAGACGTCGATGAGCCCGAGCAGCACCGGTCCGTTCCTCAGCGTCTTGGAGTTGGCTACGTGTTCGTCGACGAGCCGCATGCCTGCCAGGAGCTCGGCGAACGCCGACGACCCGATGGCCACCATGACCGCCAGCCCGACCGCCGACGGAAGCGAGAACCGGCCGCCCACCCACTCGGGCAGGGCGAAGGTCATCTCCGCGGCCACGCCGAGGGCCGCAGCCCGGGCCGGGTACGCGGTGACGGCCACCAGGTGGCCTGCCGCCAGGTCGTTGCCGAGCCCGTCGGCCAGCCAGGCGCGGGCGCTCTCGGCCGCCGTGAGGGTCTCGACCGTGGTGAACGACTTGGAGCACACCACCACCAGCGTGTGGGCCGGCTTCAACCCGGCGAGTGCGGCGGCCAGGTCGGCACCGTCCAGGTTCGAGGAGAAGCGCACCGTGAGGTCGGGATGCACCAGGTGGGCCAGGGCGTCGGCTGCCAGCGCCGGTCCCAGGTGGCTGCCACCTATGCCCAGGCTGACCACCGCGGTTATCGGGTGTCCCGTGGCTCCCCGCATGCTGCCGTCCCGGATCGAGGTCGCCAGGTCGGACATCCGGTCCAGGGTGGCGTGCACCCCGGGTACCACGTCGACGCCATCCACCTGGATCACCTCGTGGCGGGGTGCACGCAAGGCGGTGTGGAGCGCCGGGAGCCCCTCGGTTGCGTTGACCGGTTGGCCGTCCAGCATGCGCGCCAGCATGGTGGCCACCGACCGGTCCTCGGCCAGCGCCGCCAGCAGGGCGAGGGTCTCGTCGGTCACCTGCTGGCGGGACGGGTCGATCCAGAGGTCTCCCACCTCGACTCCCAGCCGGGTGGCCCGGTCGGGATTGTCGGCGAACAGGTTCCTGAGCGACGGGATGCCACCGTCGCGGTGGCTGGCCAGGGCCGCCCAGGCGGCGGTTTCGGTCGTCGAGCCGGTCACGTCGGCCATTCTCCCCCGGTAGATCGCCGTCCGTGGGTCATCCGACCCGACGTCCGGCCCGGATGAGCAGTGGCTCAGGAGGCGACAAGGCGGTCGGGGACCAGGCGGACCATGCCGGAGATCGCCGAGTAGGCCGCCTCGGCGGCGCCCCGGTCCTCGTCCCTCATGAGGTTGGCCATCACCCGGAGCGCCCACTCCATGAGGGGTTGGGACCGCATGCCGACCCGGGTCAACTCCCGGATCAAGGTCGGGTTGCCGATCACCTTCGCGAACAGGCGGGCCACCTTGAAGTAGAGGCCGTACTCCTCGTTCAGCAGGTCGGGGTAGCGGGCCAGCACGGCGTCGTCGCAGCGTGCGGCTGCCTCTGCGATGAGGCCGGCGGCCAGGCGACCGGTCTCGTAGGCGTAGTCGATGCCCTCGCCGTTGAACGGGTTCACGGCGCCGGCGGCATCGCCCACCACCAGCCAGTTGGGTCCGGCCTTGGGCCCGACGGAACCTGCCATGGGCAGGCGGCCACCGGTCGGCGGGGCGGTTGGTCGGGTCGGATCTATCTGCCAGTGCTCGGGCAGCGTGTGGGCGAACTCCTCGAATAGGTGGCTGGTGTTGACCGACCTGTAGTCACGAAAGGTCGAAAGCAGCCCGATGCCCACGTTGACGGTCCCGTTGCCGACCGGGAAGATCCAGCCGTACCCGGGCATGGCGTTGCCGTTCCGGTCGCGGACGTCCAGCGACGACTCGATCCAGGGGTCGTCGTGGAGGGGGCTCTCGAAGTAGCCGCGGATGGCCATGCCCATCGGGTAGGTGCGGTCCCGCACCGTGCCCATCGCACGACCGAAGCGGGAGTTGGCTCCGTCGGCCACCACGACGTGGCGGGCCCGCAGGTCGTGTTCGGTCCCGCTGGCCTTGTCGAGCACGACGGCCCCGCCGATGGCGCCGGCCGCCGAACCAGCTGGGGGGTCCACAGGCCGGACCGCCTCGGTGCCCTGCAGCAGGGTGGCGCCTGCGCCCACGGCGTGGTCGGCCACGAAGCCGTCGAGGTCGCAGCGCCGCACCACGTACCCGTACGAGGGATAGACGGGGTGGTCGGGCCAGGCCATCTCCATGGTGCGGCCGTGGGCGATGGCCCGCAGCCCCTCGAAGCGGTGGTACCCCTCCAGGGCGGGGCCGAGCCCCATCTCCTCCAGCTCGTGGACAGCCCGCGGCGGCAGGCCGTCACCACAGGTCTTGTCGCGCGGGAAGGTCTTGCGTTCGACGACGACGGTGTCGAGGCCGTGGGTGGCGGCCCAGTAGGCGGTGGCCGCCCCGGCCGGGCCTCCGCCGATGACCAGGAGGTCGTGGACCCTCTCTCCTGGGGACGTGTCGGTCATCGTTACGGCCGGGAGAAGGGGAGTTCCGGTCGGCCCCGCCGGGGCCGATGGATCAGTGCCCGCCGTCGGTGGCGACGGAGTCCAGCAGGACCTGGATCTCGTCGACGGTGACCGTCGCCGGATCTAGGTGGCCATGCAGGTCGAGCTCGCCACCGTGGACGGCGTCGTCGATGGCTTCGGCCAACTCGGCGTCCTCGGCCGAGCCACTTAGTCGGACACGCTCGTGGAGGACCACGCCGATCAACTCCTCGGCGGTGAGGACGTCGCCCCAGGCAGGCATGCCGCCCTCGACGATGCGGCCCCGGCCAGGAGCGCCGTAGGAGTTGCCGAGGCCGACGCCGTCGGATCCGGTGGCCACCCACATGATGTGGGCCGCCGCGGTCGGGAAGGTGGCCAGCACCTCGCCGTCGGCTAGGGCATAACCACTGCCGCCCCCACCGGTGGTGCCGTGGCAACTGGCGCAACGGACCTCGTAGGCGTGGCTTCCAGCGGCGAGGACACCGGTGGCCTCCTGTGGTGGCCGCTCGAGGGTGCCCACGTACGAGATGGCCCAGATCGGGAGCAGCAGGAGGGTGCCGGCCGCCCACCACGGGATCTTCCCACGGGACTGCGCCGCTGCCACGTAGGCGGCGATGGGGGTAGGTGGCGCCTCGACCACCGGCGCCGGGTTGGCGGGAACGGTCGCCTCCGGGATGGCCGGGGTGGCCGGAGCGGTGGCGGTCGTATCGTCGGTACCGGTGTCCGCCGCTTCGCCGGCCGCCTTGGCCTTGGCAGCCTTGGCCCGCTTCAGGAGGTGTTCGGGGATCTCGGTCAACGTGGGCTCCGGAGGAGTCAGGCGGGTCCGTAGGCTGTGGCGACGGGACCCTCGGACCTACGGCTGTCCGGTCTAGGACACCGGCAGGCTAGCGGGCACTGAAGGTCGGCGGGCGCCCGTCGGACCAGATGGCCAGCCGTGACAACGCCTTCCCGGGAGCGGTTCCCAAGGGGGGCGATCGGGCTCGTACGCAGGCGTTTGGTTCTGCCAGCGCCCTGGTAGACACCTGCACCGGGATCGCCACCAGGACCGTCCATTCGGGTCTCCAGATCGGGCCAGCATGACGATGATCAAGTCGTTAGCATGGTGCACGTACACTTTGTGCACCGTTTCACGAAGTCCACTGAAGCCACCGAGGAGGGCAGGGATCGATGGTTGCGTTCGTGACCTCACTCCTCGTCATGGTGCTCCTCGTCGGTGGTGCCGACTGGTACCGCAAGCGCACCCCAGTGGACAAGGCGTTCACGTGGGGCGAGGCGATGCTCTTCGCCGGCTACGTGTTCTTCATCTTCTGGTGGGGCTACGGCGTGGTGCCCCACCAGTGGCTGACCTGGGCGGACAGCGAGCTGAACTGGCGACGCGACCGCTTCCTGATGGGCCCGCAGCTCCCCTGGACCGGTGACCGGGGCATCGTCGAGTGGGGCCTTCCGTTCACCATGACCTACCAGGTCATCCGCGACCTGGTAGCCGTCGGCATCTACGGCGTCGTCCTGGGCGGCAACGTCGTCATGTGGCGGCAGTGGCAGAACCGCGGCCAGGAGCAGAACGCTCCCAGGCCCACGTCGGAGTACGGGCGTCCGCTGGTCACCGAAGGGGTCGGCTCGTGAGCATCACCGACGCCAACCCGGAACATCCGACGTTCGTCGACGACTACGTGCTCCGCGAGGTCGACGCCGACTGGATGGCGGCCAACAACCGGGTCAAGCAGTTCATCCACATCGACCAGGCCGAGTGCATCATGTGCGAGGGCTGCGTCGACATATGCCCGTGGAAGTGCATCCACATGGTCTCCCCGGCTGCCGTGGCCGAGTCGATCGGTACCGAGCAGCCCGGCACCGACCCCAGCGACCACGTCATCTTCACCATCGACGACGACGTCTGCACCCGGTGCGCCCTGTGCGTCGACCGGTGTCCCACGGGCGTGATAATCCTCGGGAAGTGCAGCGATCCGCCGGCTGACGGCGACGCACACCAGCGGACCAACACCCACGGCTACGGCTACGGGATGCGGTTGGGCTAGGCGGGACGATGAACGCAGGAACGATGGCCTCACAGGAGAACGAACGCCGTGGCTGACGACAAGAAGTCGGGTGGTCTGAGCCAGATGTCGGAACAGGTCCAGGCCTCCCAGGCCTGGAGCTCGATATTCCGGCCGGGTTCGATCTTCAGGAAGGGCTACAGCGACAGCCCCCGGAACCGGTCGTACGTGATCATGAACAGCGTGCTGTACCACCTCCATCCGGTGAAGGTGAAGCGCCACGCGGTGAAGGTCAGCTACACCCTCTGCCTGGGTGGTCTGAGCTTCTTCCTGTTCATACACCTCACGGTCACCGGCATCTTCCTGATGTTCTTCTACCGGCCGACCGCCGCGCAGGCCTGGAATGACATCCAGACCCTGCAGACCGCCGTCGGATTCGGCCTGCTGGTCAGGAACATGCACAGGTGGGCGGCCCACCTCATGGTGCTGTCCGTCTTCCTGCACATGGCACGGGTCTTCTACCACGGGGCCTACAAGCCGCCCCGTGAGTTCAACTGGGTAATCGGCGTGATGCTGCTGCAGTTCACCCTGCTGTTGTCGTTCACCGGCTACCTCCTCCCCTGGGACCAGCTGGCCCTCTGGGCGGTGACGGTGGGAACGAACATGATGGGCTTCACACCGGTGTTTGGTGAACAGGTCCGGTTCGTCCTGCTCGGAGGCGTCGAGATCGGCACCGACACCCTGCTCCGCTGGTACACCCTCCACGTCCTGATGCTCCCATTCGTGCTTGTCATCTTCCTGGCTATCCACTTCTGGCGGGTCCGCAAGGACGGTGGCATCTCCGGGCCGTTGTAGGCCGAGGGCGGACGCATGACCGAGATTCCGGAACACCTCAGGAAGCGGGCCGAGGCCGCCAAGGCCAAGGCGCAGGCCGCCGCGGGCGGCACTACGCCGGACGACGACTCACCGGCGCCCGACGCTCCGGCCGGCACCGTTCCGTCGGGCGACGACAAGATCCCCAGCCACCTCCTGGATCGCGGCACCGCGGCCGCAGACCAGCCGGTGCCCACGGCCGGCACACTGGTACCGGCGGCTGGCGGCCTGGCGGCCCCGGCCGGCAGCAGCGGCCCGGACGGCCACAACCAGCGCCTGCTGACCGTGGTCAAGTCGGGCTCCATCCAGGACACCAGGGCCACCCCGGTCGACAAGGTCCACGTGTGGCCCCACCTCCTGCTGGTCGAGTTCCTTGCGGCTCTGGCCGTCACGCTGTTCACGTTGCTGTTCGCGATATTCGTGAACGCCCCGCTGCTGGAGCTGGCCGACTTCAACAAGACGCCGAACCCCTCCAAGGCGCCGTGGTACTTCCTGGGCCTCCAGGAGCTGCTCACCATGTTCCACCCGATGGTGGCCGGGGTGACCATCCCCGGCATCGGGCTGTTCCTGCTGATCCTGGCGCCCTACATCGACAAGAACCCATCGAGGCGTCCTGAGGACCGCAAGTTCGCCATCTCGTTGATGACCATCCACCTCATGTTCTGGTCGGTGCTGGTCATGATCGGGTCCTTCTTCCGGGGTCCCGGCTTCAACTTCGTCTTCCCGTGGAATGCCGGCCTCTTCTTCGAACTGTGATCGCCATGGACCTCCGTACCCGACGCGCCTTCCCGATGGACCACAGGAGCTGACCCGTGGGCATCGTGATCGCGGTCATCCTCCTGATCGTCCTCTCCGTGGTCGTGCTGGTCGGCGCCTCGAAGCGGCGTGATCGCAGCGCGGCCGGCCTGTCGCGCGAGGCCCGTCGACGCGACGCCGCCAACCCGGCACTCTCCGACGGAGCCGCCACGGTCCAGACCGGCCGTGAGGTCGAGGCGGCCGCGGTGACCGCCCGGGCCGGCACCGCCGTGGTGCCCGTACCGTCGGCACCTCCGGAGCCGTTCGTCGCCCCCGACCCGGTGGCCGTGGGCGTCAGCCGCCGCCAGTTCTTCAATCGCAGCCTCGTCGGCATGATGGGCTTCGGCCTCTCGGGCTTCGGCGGGGCCAGCATCGCCTTCCTCTGGCCCCAGGGGGTCAGCGGATTCGGCGCCAAGCTCAAGGTCGGCAACCTCGTCGAGTTGCTGGCCGACATCGAGTCGAACAACGGCTTCCTCTACAAGCCCGAAGGCCGCATGTGGCTCACCGCCTACCCGAACGGGTCGGTTGAGAAGGCCCGGGCCATGTACTCAGCACCCGAACTGGCCGGCATGACGGCGGGGGTCGAGGGCGGCTTCGACTCGGGCATCGTCGCCCTCTACCAGAAGTGTCCCCACCTCGGCTGCCGGGTTCCGAACTGCGTGTCCTCGCAGTGGTTCGAATGCCCGTGCCACGGCTCGAAGTACAACCAGGTCGGCGAGAAGCGTGGTGGCCCGGCCCCCCGGGGGATGGACCGCTTCGCCATGTCGGTCACCGACGGCGTGCTGACCGTGGACACCGGGACCATCATCCAGGGTCCGCCGATCGGTACGAACACCACCGGCCAGGAGGCCGAGGGTCCGAACTGCATCGGCCAGGCCGCCGACCACTAGCAGGCCCGTGGCCAGGAGAACCCCGAGAACCCGATGACCGCTCTCATCCTCGCAAGCACCCAACGGACCGTGGGCTGGGTCATCGCGTCCATAGTCCTGGTGGGCATGGGTACCTACATCCTGTTCAGCTTCCGCATCGGGAAGCGGGAGGTGGGTTCCGAGATTGAACTGGCACCCAATCGCATCGCCCACGCCGACGACGACGAGTTGGAGACCAGCTTCCTGGACCGGAACCTGGCCTGGTCGCTGGTGACCCTGACCATCGTCTCGCTGATCCTTCCGCTCTACTGGCTGATGGAGCCCGCCCGCCAGGACAACGCCGCCTACGACTGGGTGAAGCGCTTCGAGAAGCGCGGGGCGAAGAACTTCGAGGAGGCCTGCGTCGGCTGCCACGGCCCTGGTGGCGTGGGAGGCGTGGCGTCGTACACGATCACGGATGCCGACGGTGGCTTCGTCGCCCAGGTGGAGTGGAAGGCGCCGGCTCTGACCACCGTGCTGAGCCGCTTCGACGAGTCCGAGGTGGGGAAAATCCTCGACTACGGCCGCCCCGGTACGCCGATGCCGGCATGGGGCCTGCCCGGTGGTGGACCGTTGACGGAGCAGCAGATCCACCAGCTCATCGTGTACCTCCGCTCCATCCAGCTCAGCCCCGACGAGGTGGCGGACGAGGTGCTCAGCGGCCTGCGAGCCGGTGCCAGGGGCATCGTCAGGGCGAACGACCCCGGGCTGACCGACAGCGCCGAGGTGGACGCTGCGATCGATGCCTGGCTGGCCGGCGCCGCCGATCCCGCCAGCGCCGACTACCGGACCTACGGCGGACTCCTCTTCAACAACCCGGCGGCGCAGGGCGCCAACTCCTGCGCCCGCTGCCACACCCCGGGATTCTCGTACGGAGCCTCCGGCGACGAGGCCACGGCCGAGCTGATGGCCGAGTGGCCCCGTCTGGCCGAGGCCGGCGTCCTCACCGGCTACCAGCCGGGAGCGGGCCACGTGGGCCCGAGCCTCCGGGGCATCGAGACGCACTTCCCGACGTCCAGAGGCCACGAGGGCTTCGTGGGGAGTGGTTCGGAGATCGGCAGCGGCTTTGGCAACTCCCGCTCCGGCACGGGAGGCATGCCGGGCTTCGGAGGGCGCACCGACGAGCTGGACGTGATCGGAACCGTGGTATGGAGCCGGATCCTCACCCCTGAACAGATCGTCGCCATCGTGGCGTACGAGAGGAGCCTCTGATGGGCACCCTGGTCACCCTGGCCGGGTTGGCCTGGGACCCCGAGATCCGGGGCATCCTGGTCGTGGCCACCGGCTTCGCCGTCCTCCTCGGCTCGGTCTGGCTGGTCAACGTCACCAACTCCGGGATCCGACTGGCCACGCTGATGTCCGCGGCGGCCCTCATGGGTTGGATGGCCATCCTGGGGAGCGCCTGGTGGATGTACGGCTCGGGCTGGAAGGGCGATGACCCCACCTGGAAGACGATGGACATCAACGTCGGCGACCTGGGGGCCAGCGGCCTCGAGTTGGCCCGACTGCTGCCAAACCCCGACGAGATGCCGAGTGCCTATGAGCTGGTGGTGTCCTCCGGTGACGTGGTGGCCGTCGCCAACTTCGACACGTTGCCTACCGCCGCCGAGAACCCCGACCTCGGCGCCGACGCGTTGGCCGAGCTACGGGCTGATCGCCAGATTCGCAACGAGACCATCACCCGGTCCGAGTTGGCCGCCGTCGCCCGCGGCGTGACCGACGCGGCGGGTCTCCGGGCCCTCGGACCGTGGCGCCTGCTGGCGACCACCGAATCCGGAGACGCCCAGGCCCAGGCGTCGGCTGACGTGCTGGCCCATCCCGACCTGGGCTTCGCCAGTCCGGCCGATTACAAGTTGCTCGACGCTTACACCACGGGTGGCAAGCCGGCCCTAAAGGACGATCCGAACCGCCTCGATCGGATCACCCACTGGATCAGCAGCTCGGTCAGGATCACCCATCCCACGCGGTACACGGTCGTGCAGTTGCAGGCCGTGCTCCACCAGGAGGTGGCGGCGGGCGTGGCACCCCCACGCCCGGTCGTGGACCCCGACGAGCCGGTGGTGTCGGTGGTCATGATCCGGGACCTCGGCTGGGTGCGGCTCCGTCCGGCGCTGGTGACGATCGGCTCGTTCCTGATCTTCCTCGCTCTCTGCTACTGGCTCCACGTGCGTGACAAGGAGTTGATGGCACGGCGTGAGGAGTTCGAGACCGCGAGGGCCTGATCCGGTGACTGAATCCCTGGTTGCCTGCGAAGTTCGGGGTACCTGACGTGCTCGGCCAGTACCTACCCATCGTCCTCCTGCTGTTCCTCACCGTCCTCTTCGCTGCTGTCAGCTTCGTGGTGTCGCGCCTGCTGGCGCCACGGAGTCCCAACGACCGCAAGGCCGCCCCCTACGAGTGCGGGATCATTCCCGGCCGGGAGACGCCCGAGCGCTTCCCCGTGCGCTTCTTTCTCGTCGCGATGATCTTCATCGTCTTCGATATCGAGATCATCTTCTTCTACCCGTGGGCCATCGCCCACCGGGGCATCGGCCTCTACGGGCTGGTCGCCGTGCTGATCTTCTCGGCAGCGGTCTTCGAGTCATTCGTGTACCTGATCGGCAACGGTGCGCTCGAATGGGGCCCGGTGAGGCGGCTCCGCACCGGCGACGCCGTGTCGGCCAACCGGACCGCCAGCAGCACGATCCGTCGAGTTGGCGTACGTGAGGTGGGCCTGGAGGGTCGTCGGGTGGGCGGCAGCAGGGGAGAGGCAGCCTGATGGTCCGTGTCCCGGTGATCGGTGACGTCTCACACGTCATGAGCGACGGCCTCGAAGGGTTGGAGCACAACTTCGTGACGGCCCGGATCGAGGACCTGGTGAAGTGGTCGCGGGCCCGCAGTTGCTGGCCGGCCACGTTCGGCCTGGCCTGCTGCGCCCTCGAGATGATGGCGACCGGAGCGGCCCACTACGACCTCGCCCGCTACGGCATGGAGGTCTTCCGTGCCTCGCCCCGCCAGGCCGACCTGATGATCGTCGCTGGCCGGGTCTCCCAGAAGATGGCTCCGATCCTGCGCCAGATCTACGACCAGATGATGGAGCCCAAGTGGGTCATCTCCATGGGCGTCTGCGCATCCACCGGCGGCATGTTCAACAACTACGCCATCGTGCAGGGTGTCGACCAGGTAGTGCCGGTGGACGTCTACGCGCCCGGCTGTCCGCCCGGCCCGGAGACGTTGATGCACGCGATCCTGACCCTGCACGACAACATCCAGAACGGTGAGCTGACCCGCCGCCGTCAGGCCTTTGACGGGGGCGCGGCGATAGCGGTGGGCGAAAAGGGCGCTCCGACCGACCAGCCGGTGGAGCTGGACGCCCGATGAGCGGCCCGACCATGGCCGGAGCGGACGTGGCCGACACCGTCGGTACGGAGGACGTCGCCGTGACACCGGTCGGTCCGACCGCCTGGGGGGTTCCGGTGACCGAGGCATTCGGCCAGACCGTCCTGCACCCGCCGGTCGACCGCTGGCTGGAGACGGTGGCCGCCTGTCGCGACGACGGCTACGTCATGGCCATCGACGTGACCGCCGTGGACTATTCGGCCCACCCGGGCCGTACCGACCTCCCCGAGAGCGTGGAGCCCGAACGGTTCGAGGTGGTTGCCATGCTCATCTCGCACGCCACCGGAGAACGGGTACGGCTGCGGACCCAGGTGCCAGAGTCCGATCCCGTCGTGCCTTCGCTGTTCGATCTGTTCCCTGGGACCGAGGCCATGGAACGCGAGGCGTGGGACCTGGTCGGCGTGGCCTTCAGCGGCCACCCCGACCCCACGAGGATCCTCATGCCAGAGGACTGGGAGGGCCATCCCCTGCGTCGTGACGTGGCCATCGGTCGGATCCCGGTCCAGTTCAGGGAAGCCCCGCCCGCACGATGAGGGACATGGCCAAGCAGGCGACCGACGCCGTCGACGACGGACCGGCGGATGACGGGGGCGGGAACCTCGGCTCGGCCGAGCGCGTGCACCGCCGCGACGACAGCAGCGCCGTGCTCCGCCTGAGCGAGGCCGAGGCAGCCGTGCTGGTCGGCGATCCCGACGATCCGCCGACCGGTGACGTCGCCGACCAGCGGATGATCCTCAACATGGGTCCCGCTCACCCGTCCACGCACGGGGTGCTCCGGCTCATGCTGGAGATGGAGGGCGAGACGATCCTGCGGTCCAAGCCGGTCATCGGCTACCTCCACACAGGCATGGAGAAGACGGCCGAGGACCTCACCTACCTCCAGGGACCCACCAACGTCACCCGCATGGACTACGCGGCGCCGCTCTTCTCGGAGCTGGCCTTCTGCATGGCCGTCGAACAGCTCCTGGACCTCGAGGTGCCGCCCAGGGCCACCTGGATCCGGATGCTCATGTGCGAGTTGAACCGTGTCTCCTCCCACCTGCTGTTCCAGGCCACCAACGGCATGGACCTGGGCGCCGTGTCCATGATGATCTACGGCTGGCGGGAACGCGAGGAGGTGCTGCGCTTCTTCGAGAACGTGACCGGCCTTCGGATGAACCACAACTACATCCGACCGGGTGGCGTGGCCGCCGATCTCCCGGACGGTTGGCAGGCCGACGTGGAGCGCCTGCTGGAGCTGATCCCGCCCCGCCTCGACGAGTACGACACGCTGCTGACCGGCCAGCCCATCTTCCGGGGCCGCCTGCAGGGCGTAGGTGTGCTGACCCCGGCCGAGGCCCTGGCCCTGTCGGCCACCGGACCCATCCTGCGGTCCACCGGCTACGCCTGGGACCTGCGACGCGACCAGCCCTACCTGGCCTACGAGGAGGTCGACTTCGACGTCATCGTGGGGACCCACGGCGACTCCTTCGACCGCTACGCCATCCGCCTCAACGAGATCCGGGAATCGCTGCGGATCGTCGAGCAGATTCTGGACCTCATGCCCGCCGGGGACTACCGGGTGCAGGACAAGAAGGTCACCCCGCCGCCCCGGGCCCGCATCGACGAGTCGATGGAGGCCCTCATCCACCACTTCAAGATCTTCACCGAGGGCTTCCACGTACCCGAGGGCGAGACGTATGCCGCCGTGGAGTCGCCGCGGGGCGAGCTGGGCTGCTACCTGGTGTCGGACGGTGGCCCCAAGCCCTACCGCATGCACATACGCGGCCCCAGCTTCGTGAACCTCCAGACCCTTCCCCACCTGATGGAGGGTGGCCTGATCGCCGACGGCGTGGCCGTCATCTCCTCGGTGGATCCAATCATGGGCGAGGTCGACCGGTGACGTTCTTCGACCCCGGCAACGAGCGGCTGGCCCGTGAGGTCATCGCCCGCTACCCGCGTCCCCGGTCGGCTGCCATTCCGCTGCTCCACCTGGCCCAGGAGCAGGAGGGGTGGGTCACCCCGGCGGCGATGGTCCAGATAGCGGAGCTGACCGGGACCACGCCTGCCGAGGTGCTCGGTACGGCCAGCTTCTACGAGATGTTCAAGTTCCACGCGGTGGGGAAGTACGTCGTCAACGTCTGCACCAACGTGTCCTGCCAGCTCCTGGGCGGCGAGGAGCTGCTCCACCACGCCGAGGCCAGCCTCGGCGTGAGGGCCGGTGGGACCAGCGATGACGGCCTCTTCACCGTGGAGGACGTGGAGTGCGTGGCTGCTTGCACGGAGGCACCGTGCTTCACCGTGAACTACCGGTATTTCCACCGGGCCACGACCGAGACCTTCGACGAGGTGGTGGCCGACATCAGGGCCGGCCGCAGCCCCATCGGTCGGGGTGCTGCCGGCGATGACGGGGAACTGCCGGAGCACGGCATCCTCGGGCGGGTCCGCCAGCACATACCGGACGACCGACGGGCGGGTACGACGCCTCCCGAGCAGGTGACCGGCCCCCCGGCATGGTTGGCCGCCGACCGGGCCGGGGAGGGGTGACGATGGGGTCCTCCTACGTCACCCACGCCGCGGGCTACGTCGACTACGGCGGGCCGAAGCTGGTCACCTCGCGCTTCGGCTTCGAGGACTCCCACACCCTCGCTCGTTTCGAGGCCACTGGCGGCTACGTCGGGCTGAGGGCCGCGCTGGACATGCGACCCCCAGAGGTTCATGGCGAGGTCCGCGACGCCACCCTGCTGGGTCGTGGTGGCGCCGGCTTCCCGGCCGGCGTCAAGTGGGGGTTCTGTCCCGAGGGCGTCTGGCCGCGGTACCTGGTGGTCAACGGCGACGAGAGCGAGCCCGGCACCTACAAGGACCGGCTCCTCATGGAACGCGACCCCCACCAGCTCATCGAGGGCTGCCTGATCGCCTGCTACGCGCTCGGCCTGTCGCAGTGCTTCCTGTACGTGCGTGGCGAGATGGCCCTGGCACAGGAGAGGATCGCCATCGCCCTGAACGCCGCCTATGCCGCCGGCTACGTGGGCCGCGACATCCTGGGAACCGACTTCTCGGTGGACATCGTCCTGCACTGGGGGGCAGGCGCCTACATCGTCGGCGAGGAGACGGCCCTCATCGAGAGCCTCGAGGGCAACCGGGGAATGCCCCGCCTGAAGCCGCCCTACTTCCCGGCGGCGATCGGCCTGTACGGAATGCCGACCATCGTCAACAACGTCGAGACGCTGGCCAACCTGCCGTGGATCCTCGAGCACGGTGCCGCGGCCTATCGCCGGCACGGGTCCGAGACCTCTCCGGGGACCCGGATGTTCGCCGTGTCGGGCCACGTGAATCGGCCGGGCGTCTACGAGGTGGAACAGGGTGTCACCACGTTCCGCGACCTCTTCTATGGCGACGACTACTGCCAGGGCATCCGCGAGGGCCACGAGCTCAAGATGTTCATCCCCGGTGGCGGTTCCGCCCCGTGGTTCTTCCAGGAGCACCTGGACGTGGCGCTGGAGGCGACCGAGATCAGTGCCGCCGGATCGATGCTGGGCTCGGGAGCCATCATCGTCATGGACGACAGCACCGACGCCGTGAAGGCTTGCCACCGCCTCGTCCGGTTCTTCGCCAGGGAGTCCTGTGGCAAGTGCTCGCCGTGCCGCGAGGGCACGGGCTGGGAGGAGAAGATCCTCCAGCGGATCCTGGACGGCCACGGCCGCCCGTCGGACATCGACCTGCTGCTGGACGTGGGCGACAACATCAGCCCCGGGCCGTACCCGGTGGCGGCGTACGACGCCGAGGGCCTGGCGGCCGTGCCGTTCCCGCCCCAGCAGACCACCATCTGCCCGCTGGGCCCTTCGTCGGTGGCGCCGATCGTCTCGACGATCCGGAGGTTCCGCCACGAGTTTGAGGCCAGGATCACCAGGGGCGACGGCATCCCTGTTGCCGCCGCGCCGGCCAACGGCGGGGGGGCGGAGGCGTGAGCCCGCAGTCGAACGGGGACCAGGTGTCGATCATGGTCGACGGCGAGACGATCATCGCCCACCCGGGGGAACTTCTCATAGACGCGTGCGAGCGCGCCGGCACCTACATACCGCGCTTCTGTCACCACACCCGGATGAGGCCCGTGGGTATGTGCCGCATGTGCCTGGTCGACGTCGACACCGGCCGGGGTCCAGCGCTCCAGGCGTCGTGCATGCTGGAGTGCTCGCCCGGCATGGTCGTCGACACCGAATCGGAGCGGACCCGCAAGGCCCAGGACGGCGTGCTGGAGTTCCTGCTCATCAACCACCCGTTGGACTGCCCGGTCTGCGACAAGGGCGGCGAGTGCCCACTCCAGGACCAGACCATGGCGTTCGGTCCCGGCGAGAGCCGGTTCGTCGAGGAGAAGCGCCACTTCGAGAAGCCCATTCGGGTGAACGACAACGTCTACCTGGACAGGGAACGGTGCATCCTGTGCGACCGTTGCACACGGTTCGCCGACGAGGTGGCAGGCGACCAGCTGATCCATTTCATGTCCAGGGGGGGCCAGACCCAGGTCAACACGTTCCCCGAGATGCCCTTCTCGTCGTACTTCAGTGGCAACACAGTCCAGGTCTGTCCGGTCGGTGCCCTCACGGCGGTGCCCTACCGGTTCAAGGCCCGCCCGTGGGACCTCGAGGAGGTGGAGTCGACCAGCACCCTGGACAGCGTCGGCAGCCGGATCTCCGTGCAGTCGTCGCGCGACCGGGTCCTGCGGTTCCAGGGCGTGGATGCCGATGCCGTCAACTGGGGCTGGCTGTCCGACAAGGAACGGTTCGTCTTCGAGGCCTACGACCACGAGGACCGCCTCTCCACGCCCCTGCTCCGGGGCGATGCCCTCGGCAACCGGAGCCGTGACGGCAGGGACCTGGTGGCCGCAACGTGGAGCGAGGCCCTCACCCTCGCCGCCGATGCCCTGGGTGCTGCGCCTGCAGACCGGATCGCCGTGGTGGGTGGCGCCCGGTTCACGAACGAGTCCCAGTACGCCTGGGCCAAGCTGGCCAAGGGCGTGCTGGGGACCGACCACGTGGACGCCCAGTTGGGCGATGGCCTGCCCGCCGACGTGATCCTCGGACTGCCCCGCACCACCATCGACCGAGCCTGCACCCCCGGTGGCACCATCGTCCTGCTCGGGCCGGATCCCAAAGAGGAGCTCGGCGCCCTCTACCTGCGCCTGCGCCACGCCGTGGTCCACGACGACGCCACTCTGATAGAGCTCACCCCCCGCCGCACCGGGCTGACGGACCACGCCGCCCACTCGCTGCGGGTGCTACCCGGCGGGGCCGCCGACGTCGTGGCGGCCATGTTCGGCACGGGATCCCCGTCCGCTCGGGGCGGCAAGTCGGCCGAGGCGCTCGCCACCGCCGGGGCGATGCTGACAGCCGCGACCGGTCCTGTGACCGTGCTGCTGGGTCGTCCTTCGCTGGCCGAGGCCGCGGGGCCGGTGGTCGACGCCGCCCTGGCCCTCCACGACCACCTGCCGGACGCCCGCTTCCTCTCGCTGCTGCGGAGGGGCAACGTGCATGGTGCCATGGACATGGGCCTGGCCCCGGGTCTGCTCCCGGGCCGGGCCACGCTGGCTGCCGCTGACCGGTTCGTGCATGCCTGGCCCGGCGTTCCCGCCGACCGGGGGCGCGACACCCTGGCGACCCTGCAGGCCGCGGCCGACGGCGAGGTCGACGTGCTGGTCCTACTGGGCGCCGACGTGCTGGCCGACGTCCCGGACAGCGACCTGGCCCGCAGGGCGCTGGACGGCGCCGGCACGGTGGTGGCCGTCGACCTCTTCGCTACGGCGACCGTGGCCCGGGCCGACGTGGTGCTGCCGGCCGCCGGACCCACCGAGGTCGATGGCACATTCACCAACCTGGAGGGTCGTGTGAGCCGGGTGGTCCGGAAGGTCACCTCGCCCGGGACGTCGCGCCCTGACTGGATGATCGCCGTGGACCTGGCCGACCGCCTCGGTGTGGACCTCGGCATCACGTCGGTCGACGACGTGTGGGCTGAGTTGGCCGGCGTTTCGGCCGTCCACGCCCACATCTCCTCCGAGGTCCTGGCAGCCGGCTCCACCGAGGGCGTCCTGGTGACCGGTGGCCTTGACCTGGTCCGACCGGTGGTCACCGCCGTTCCGACCCGCGGGCCCTCTGCACTGCGCCTGGTTGCCACCCGCGCGATGTACGACACCGGCGTGCTGGTCGCCCACAGCCCTTCGCTCTCCGGCCTGGCCCCGGGTACCAGGGCCGCGCTGGGGCCCACCGACATGGCCCACTGCGGCGTCGTCGACGGCCAGGAGGTCGACATCGTCGGCCCGAAGGGAACTCTCCGGATTCCAGTCGTCGCCGATCCCGGCGTTGCCCCCGGAGCGGTGCACCTCTTCGTGAACCAGTCGGGAATCGACGTGTCCGGTCTGGTCGACGCCGGGTCCCCGGTCACCGACGTGCGGGTGGTCGGGCGGTGAACCCCGTGACGCTCCCGGTCCCGCTGGTCCTGGCCGCCGACCCCCTGCTGGACGGCGCGATCGGGTTCGGCATCGTCTGCATCGTGCTGGTCAAGGTGGTGGTGGCCTTCACCCTGCTGCTCATATCGGTGATGCTCATGGTCTGGTTCGAGCGCAAGCTGTTGGCCGATATGCATAACCGGATCGGTCCGGCGGTGGCCGGCCCGTTCGGCATCCTCCAGACGCTGGCCGACGGCATCAAGCTATTCTTCAAGGAGGACCTGGTCCCTGACAGGGCCGACCGGGTGGTGTTCAAGCTGGCGCCGTACCTGTCGCTGGTTCCGGCGTTCCTGGTGTTCGCCATCGTGCCCATCGGAGGCGACTTCACCGGCGACGGCACGGTCACCTGGTTCGGCGAGCGTACCTACCTCCAGGTGGCCGATCCGCCTGTCGGCGTCCTGTTCTTCCTCGCCCTGTCGTCCGTCGCCGTCTACGGCGTGATGCTGGCCGGCTGGTCCTCCGGATCCAAGTATCCGCTGCTGGGATCGGTCCGGGCCTCGGCCCAGATGATCAGCTACGAGGCGGCCCTCGGATTGGCCATCGCGACGGTCTTCCTGACCTCGGGTTCACTGTCCACGCACGAGATCGTGGCCCGCCAGGTCTCCGGCAGTTGGAACGTGCTGGCAACCGGGGTGGTGCCCTTCCTGGTGTTCCTGATAGCAGGGACCGCGGAGTTGAACCGTCCGCCGTTCGACCTGGTCGAGGCCGAACAGGAGCTGGTCGGTGGCTTCCACACCGAGTACAGCTCGCTGCGGTTCTCCCTGTTCTTCCTGGCCGAGTTCATGAACGTGATCACCATGTCGGCAATAGCCGTGACCCTCTTCCTGGGCGGGCCGGCGGGCCCGGTCCTGACCGACACCCTGGGCTGGGTGTGGCCGGTGTTCTGGTTCAGCCTGAAAGTGTTCGCCTTCCTCTTCTGCTTCGTGTGGCTACGGGCCACGCTGCCCCGCTTCCGCTACGACCAACTCATGGACCTGGGCTGGAAGGTCCTCATCCCGGTTGCCCTCGGCTGGTTCCTGCTGATCGCCACCATGAACGTGGCCGACGACCTGGGCTGGCCGGTCCTTCCGGTCGTGCTGGTCGGCGTGGCGGTGCTGGCCTGTGCCGCGGCCCTGTTGACCGGCGCAATCGAGAAGGCCCGGTCCGACCGCCTGGCCGAGTTCGCCGACGAGGAGGCGGAGGTCTGATGGGGTACTTCCGCGGCTTCGCCGTGACGTTCCACAAGCTGTTCGAGAAGCGGGTCACCACGTCGTACCCGCGCCAGAAGCGGGCCAAGCCGGCCCGACTCCACGGTCGCCACGTGCTGAACCGGTACGAGGACGGCATGGAGAAGTGCATCGGCTGCGAGTTGTGCGCCGGCGTGTGCCCTGCCAGCTGCATCTACGTCCGGGGGGCCGACAACCCGGACGACGCACCGGTCTCACCCGGCGAGCGCTACGGCTTCGTCTACGAGATCAACTACCTGCGCTGCATCCACTGCGACCTGTGCGTGGAGGCCTGCCCGACCGAGGCCATCACCGAGTCCAAGCTGTTCGAGTTCTCCTTCACCAACCGGTCGGACGCCATCTACACCAGGGCGGAGTTGCTGGTCGATGCCGAGACCGGCCGCCCGCAGCGTCTCCCGTGGGAGGACTGGCGTGACGGTGAGGACGAGATGACGTCGGCCTGGATGCGGGCAACCTCGTCCAGTGGCGACGCCACCTACTCGGGGCGGGTGGCGTGGTCAGGCGAGCTGGGCTACGGCGTCCGGCCACCCGAGGTTGGTCAGTCCGGGGACGGCGACGCGACCGATGGGGAGTCCGCCTGATGGACGCCGCCGTCTTCCTGATCAGCGCCGCCATCGTCCTGTGCGGCGCCGGTGGCGTGCTGGTGGCCCGCAACCCGGTCCACGCAGCCCTGTTTCTCGTCCAGACCCTGTTCGGCGTCGCCGTGCTCTTCGTGCTCCAGGACGCCACCTTCCTGGCTGCCGTCCAGATCATCGTCTACGCCGGCGCCGTGGTCATCCTCTTCCTGTTCGTGATCATGCTGCTGGGCGTGGACCGGGCCGAGGACCTCGGCGTGGAGCCGATCGTCGGGCAGCGGCCGGTCGCCGCGGTGGTCGGGGCGTCCCTCCTGGGGCTGCTCCTGACTGCACTGCTGGTCTCCGTCGACGGACCCACCGGTGCCCGGGGCGCCAACGCCCCGCTGGGCGATGCCGGCGACAACACCCGTCGCCTTGGCGAGGCACTGTTCACCGACCACGTCTTCGCCGTGGAGTTGACGGCCATCCTGCTGACGGTGGCCGTGGTCGGCGCCGTGGTGCTGGCGCGTAGGGTCCACGGCCCGCTGGCGCCACTGCCCGTGGTCGTCGTGGCCTCGGTGGTCGACGACCACGCAGACGACGGACCCCCGGACGACGACCCCCCGGATGACGGACCCCGGGACATTGATGGCGTACCCGACGGGGCCGACGGGGGAGCGGACACCTGATGGTGGTAACCACCTCCTGGTACCTGGCTCTGGCAGCGGTCCTCTTCTCGATGGGTGCCGTGGGTCTTCTTGTCCGACGCAACCCGCTGATCATGATCATGTGCGTCGAGTTGATGCTCAACGCCGTCAACCTGACCTTCGTCAGCCTGGGTTCCGACCTCGGAGACCTGGGCGGCCAGCTGTCCGTGTTCTTCGTGCTCGTGGTGGCTGCTTCCGAGGTGGTGGTCGGCCTGGCCGTGATCGTCGCGATCATGCGCCGGCGCCAGGGAGCCACGGCGGACGACCTCTCGGTGTTGCGGGGCTAGGGCGATGGTCGACCTCGTGTGGCTCATCCCGGCGTTCCCGCTGGCCGGGTTCCTGATCCTGACGTTCGGTGGTCGTCGCCTCGGCGAGCCAGGAGCCGGCTGGCTGGCCACCGGCGCCATGGCCGGATCGTTCCTGGCGACCGTCGGCGTGTTCCTAGAGATGTCCGGTCGCGATGGCCACGACCGCCGGTCTGTCACGACCCTGTTCGAGTGGGTGCCGGCCGGTGACCTCACCGTCGACGTCGGGTTCCTGGCCGATCCGTTGTCGCTCACCATGTGCCTGTTCATCACCGGGGTGGGAGCCCTGATCCACCTCTACTCGATCGGCTACATGCACGGTGACGGCGGCTTCCGGCGGTTCTTCGCCTACCTGAACCTGTTCGCCTTCGCCATGCTGATGCTGGTGTTGGGCGACAACCTGCTCATCACCTTCCTGGGCTGGGAGGGCGTGGGCGCCTGCTCCTACCTGCTCATCTCGTTCTGGTTCACAGACGAGGCCAACGCCTCGGCGGGCAAGAAGGCCTTCATAACCAACCGGATCGGCGACTGGGGCTTCATGGTCGCCATATTCATGACCTTCTCCACGTTCGGGTCGATCGCCTACGTGGATGTCCTGGACACCACCGCGACCGGCACGGTGGCCACCTCGACGGCCACGTTCATTGCGGTGATGCTGTTCGTCGGGGCGATCGGCAAGTCGGCCCAGTTCCCGCTCTACCTATGGCTGCCCGATGCGATGGCTGGCCCGACCCCGGTCTCGGCCCTCATCCACGCAGCCACCATGGTCACCTCGGGGATCTACCTGCTGACCCGGGTGAACCCGATCATCGCGGACGCCGCCCACTGGGTCCCGATGCTCATCGCCTGGACGGGTGCTGGCACGGCCCTGTTCGCGGCGACCATCGCGGTAGCCCAGCGGGACATCAAGAAGGTGCTGGCCTACTCGACGATCAGCCAACTCGGGTACATGTTCCTGGCCGTCGGCTGCGGTGCGTACGTGGCGGCTGTGTTCCACATGGTCACCCACGCATTCTTCAAGGCCCTGCTGTTCCTGGGCTCCGGTTCGGTTATCCACGGGATGGACGGGGACCAGGACATGGCCCACTACGGCGGCCTCCGCCGGTTGATGCCGATCACCGCCGGGACGTTCGTGATCGGCTGGCTGGCCATCGCCGGCGTACCGCCGTTCGCCGGCTTCTGGTCCAAGGACGAGATCCTGGCCTTCGCCTGGAATGAGAACCCCCTGCTCTGGCTGGTAGGCCTGGTCACCGCCGTGCTGACCGCCTTCTACATGACCCGGCTGGTCATCCTCACCTTCTTCGGTCGACGGCGGTACGCCGACCCCCGACCGGACGAGGTGGAGGCTGCATGGGCCTCTGCCACGGCCGCCGCCGATGCAGCGGTGGCCGCCGCGTCCGCCGCCGTCGATGCCGCCACGGCGGACGCCGAAGCGCGGGGGGACGACCTGACGGCGCTCGAGGCAGTGGTTGCCGCACGCGACGTCCACGAGCAGGCCGTCGCCGCGCGGGACGGGATCCTGGCCGCCGCCGGGGCGCGTCCCGAGGTGGAGGCCATCGCCCTGGAAGGCGCACCCGACGTCGGACCGGTGGTCGACGGGTTGCCCGAGGCCGTTTCCAGCCGGGCCGACCACCACCCGCACGAATCGCCCTGGACCATGGTCCTGCCACTTGTGGTGCTGGCCGCCCTGTCGGTGCTGGGCGGCCTGGTCCAACTGCCCTTCGCTGCCTCCACCAGGCGGCTGGAGCACTGGCTGGAGCCCACCCTGTTCGGCAACGAGGTCCACCTGTCGCTGCAGGGTGGCACCCTCTGGGTGCTGGCGGTGGTGGCGGTCGCAGGTGGCGCCGTCGGCATCCTGGTGGCCGTCCTCGCCTACCTGAAGCGCCGGGTCGACTACAGGGTCTTCGAGCGGCCCATCCTGGCCGAGGCCTGGCGCCTCGACCGCCGTGTGGCGGACTTCATGGGTGGACCCGGCCGGGTCGGCTTCGAGGCCACCGCCAACTTCGACTCATCTGTGGTCGACGGTGCCGTGAACGGCGTGGCCACGATGGTGAGGTCAGAGGCGGGCCTGCTGCGGCGGTTCCACAACGGCCTGGTCCGCACCTACGCAGCGGGCATCGGAGTGGGAGCGGTGGGCCTGGTCGTCTGGTTCCTGTCCAGGACGTCCTTCTGATGCCCGTGCTCGCTTCTGCCGGCGGCGACACGTTCGCCGTCCTCCCGGCCCTTGTCCTGGTGCCGGCGGTGGGCGCCCTGCTGGTCGCAGTCCTGCCCCGCAGGCGGCCCGAGCTGCTGAAGTTGGTGGCCGTGGCCACCTCGATGGTGGTGGCTGGCATGTCGGCCTGGCTGCTGGTCGCCTTCGACGTCGGCCGCGGGGCCGACATGCAGTTCGTGTTCCGCCAGACCTGGATAGCCGACCTGGGCGTGCAGTGGCTGCTGGCCGTGGACGGGATCTCCCTGTTCCTGGTGGCGCTGACCGGCGTGCTGTTCCCGATTGCCCTGCTGGCCGTCGATCCGGGGCACGACGACCGGGCCTACTTCGCATGGATGCTCCTGTTGGAGGCCGGTGTCATGGGCGTGTTCTGCGCCCTGGACCTGATGCTCTTCTTCCTCTGCTTCGAGGTCGTCCTCGTACCGATGTACTTCCTGATCGGACGGTGGGGCCACGCCAACCGGGCGTACGCGGCGACCAAGTTCTTCCTCTTCACGATGGCCGGCTCGGCCCTGATGCTGGTCGGCATCCTGGCCCTGGCGTTCCTCCACGCCGATGCCACCGGCGGCGGGCTGACCTTCGACCTGGTGGAGCTGGCCGAGGCCCAGAGCCTGGGCACCGCGACGGCCCGTTGGGTGTTCCTGTCCTTCGCCCTGGCGTTCGCGGTGAAGGTGCCGATCTTCCCGCTGCACACCTGGCTCCCGGACGCCCACACCGAGGCCTCTACGGCCGGCTCGGTGATCCTGGCCGGGGTGCTCCTCAAGCTGGGCACCTACGGGTTCCTGAGGTTCGGGCTGTATCTCTTCCCGGAGGCCTCGCACCACTTCGCTCCGGTGTTCCTGACCCTCGGCCTGGTGGGGATCATCTACGGAGCGGTGGTGGCCACGATGCAGCGCGACCTGAAGCGCCTCGTCGCCTACTCGTCGGTGGCCCACCTCGGCTTCATCGTGCTGGGCACCTTCGCCCTGAACACCGAGGGAATCGAGGGCGGCCTGCTCCAGATGGTGAACCACGGCGTCTCCACCGCCGCCCTGTTCCTGCTCGTCGGGATGATCTACGAGCGGCGTCACACCCGCCGGATCGACGAGCTGGGCGGCCTCCAGAAGGCGGCTCCGGTCATGGCGGCGATGTTCACCGTGGTCATGCTGTCCTCGATCGGCCTACCCGGCCTGAACGGCTTCGTCGGGGAGTTCCTGGTGCTGGTGGGCACCTTCAACGCCCACCGTTGGTTGGCCGTGGCGGCTACGGGTGGCGTGATCCTGGCAGCCCTGTACCTGCTCTGGGCCTACCAGCGGGTGTTCCACGGTCCTGCCGATGGCGGTAACGCCGAGATGCGGGACCTCAACCTCCGGGAAGGCCTTGTGATGGCCCCGCTGCTGGCGCTGATCGTGGCCATGGGTATCTACCCGAAGCCGGTCATCGAGAGGATGGAACCGGCGGTCGATGCCCTCGTCGCCCACGTCGAGGCCCATGTCGACGGGTTCCACGAGTCGACCAGCCGGTTCGGTGCCGACATCGCGGTGGACAGCGGTGAAGGCCACGATGCCGATGCCGGAGTTGGCCACGATTCCGATGGCGTCGGAGACGACCACTGATGCCGGCCATGGCCACCCCCGAGGTCCTCTGGTGGGCTCTCCTGCCCCTCCTGATCCTGTCCGTCGGCGGGTTCCTGCTGCTCACCCTGGCGTCGCTGTTCCGTCGCCTTCCAGAGGCCCTGCCCCAGGCCTGGACCGTGGTCACAGGCCTGGCCGTGCTGGTTGCCACCGTTCCGATGTGGGCGAGCGTGCAGGCCGACGGTCCGCGTTCGTTCCTGGGGGGAATGGTCGCCGTCGATGGTTCCACGGTGCTGGTCACCGCCACCCTCGCTGTGGCCGTGGTGGCCACCGCCCTGCTGGCCCGCCCGTACCTACGGCGCGAGGACCTCCCCGGCGTCGAGCTCTACGTGCTCCTGCTGCTGTCGGCGGCCGGCGGCGTGGTCATGGCATCGGCCGACGACCTGATCGTGCTCTTCCTCGGCCTGGAGATCCTCTCCATCGCCGTATACGTGCTGGCTGCCCTGCACCTGCGGCGCATCGAGTCCCAGGAGGCGGCGCTGAAGTACTTCGTGCTGGGTGCCTTCGCCTCGGCGTTCTTCCTGTACGGCGTGGCCCTGGTCTACGGCGCCACCGGCTCCACGCGCCTGGCCCGCATCAGCGTCCACCTGGCGTCGACAACCCTGGTCGAGGACGGGATGCTGCTGGCCGGCATCGCCCTGCTGCTGGTGGGCCTGGCCTTCAAGGTGGCCGCCGTGCCCTTCCACGCCTGGACCCCCGACGTCTACCAGGGGGCACCCAGCCCCGTGGTCGCCTGGATGGCGGCCGGCGTGAAGACGGCCGCATTCGCCGCGATGCTGCGGGTGCTGGTCGTCACCCTGGGCACGCACGCCTCGGACTGGCGTCCGGCCGTCGCGGCGCTGGCCGCAGCCAGCGTGGTCGTCGGTGCCTGGGTGGCGGTGCTGCAGACCGACGTCAAGCGGATGCTGGCCTACTCCTCGATCGCCCACGCCGGCTTCATCCTGCTAGGGGTGCAGGCGGCCAGCGACCGGGGAACCGCAGCGGTCTACGTGTACCTCGTCGTCTACACCCTCCTGGCCACGGGCAGCTTCGCAGTGGTCACCACGGTGGGCGGTCGGGGCGACGCCGACCACGGCCTGGACGCCTACAGGGGCCTGGCCCGCCGCCAGCCGGTGCTGGCCGGGGCCTTCACCTTGCTACTCCTGGGCCAGGCCGGGGTGCCGTTCACCGGAGGCTTCGTGGCCAAGCTGGGCGTGCTGGCCGCAGCGGTCGAGGGGCGTACCTACTGGTTGGCCATAGTGGCGATGGCGGCAGCCGCGGTGGCGGCCTTCGTATACCTGCGCATCCTCGTCGCCATGTACCTCGAGGACCCCGGAGCCGACTCCATCGACCGCTCCGAGGTGCCCACCGGTGCCAGGGTCGTCGTCGGGGTCGCCTGCCTGGGCGTGCTGGTGGTCGGGGTCGCTCCGGGCCTCCTGCTGGACATCGCCGCCGATGCCGTTCCGGTGCTGGTGGGTGGCTGACGGGTGGTTTGGCGGAGCGCATACGGACGCACCGGTACGGCCTTCGTGAACGTCCGACCGTCCGATAGCCTGCCCGGGACGCCCGGCCGGACAACCCGTCAGTCGTCGCCGGTTCGCTCGACTCGTTAGGTTCTCCGCCCGTGTCCGACTTCCTTCGCAGCTGGCTGGTGGTGGTGGTGTTCGGCGGCCTCGCGGTGCTGCTGGTCTCGGCCTTCCTGGGCCTCGGGAGCCTGCTGCGCCCCGAGCGCGAGACGCCACAGAAGCGGATCACCTACGAGTCAGGCGTCGACCCGTACGGCGACATGTGGAGCCAGTCCAACATCCGGTACTACGTGTTCGCCCTGATGTTCGTGCTGTTCGACGTGGAGGCCGTCTTCATCTTCCCATGGGCCACCCGCCTCGAGGTCTACGACGTCTTCGGCCTGGTCGAGATGGCCATATTCATCTTCATCCTGGCCCTCGGGCTGTTCTACGCCTGGCGCAAGCGCCTGCTGCGGTGGATCTGAGCGGGCGGGGGGTGTAGGAGATGGGTCTGGTCGAGAGCGGCAAACTGCCGAAGCCGCTCACCAAGCTGCTCAACATCAGCCGCAAGTACTCGCTGTGGGTGTACCAGTGGGGTCTGGCGTGCTGCGCCATCGAGATGGGCGCTGCGTTCGCCTCGCCCCGCTACGACGTCATGCGCCTCGGCGTGATCCCGTTCCCGGCCAGCCCGCGCCAGGCCGACCTGGTGGTGATCTCCGGCACGGTGACCGACAAGATGGCTCCGGCCGTGCGACGCCTCTACGAGCAGATGCCGGAGCCCAAGTACGTGATCTCCATGGGCTCGTGCGCGAACTGCGGCGGTCCCTACTGGGACAGCTACTCGGTGACCAAGGGCGTCGACCAGATCATCCCGGTCGACGTGTACGTGCCCGGTTGCCCGCCCCGCCCCGAGGCACTGCTGGAGGGCATCGTGCTGCTCCAGGAGCGCATCGCCACCGAGGACATGACCGAACGCTGGACGGTTGATCCCATTGTCGTCACCTGAGGCCGGCGCCGCCGTGGACTCAGAGGCAGAGGCCCCGCCGGTCGACGAGCGTCGCGACGCGCTCGTCGCCGCGCTGGACGCCGCGCTGGGCGACGGCTTCGTCGAATCCCATGTCGTACCCGGCATCGACGTCTGCGTCCGCGTCACCGCCGAGGCCTGGGTGGACGCCGGCAACGCCCTTCGCGACCGCTGCGCCATGTCGTACTTCAACTTCCTCTCAGCCATCGACTGGATGCCATCGCCGTACGGCCGGGACATGGACGCCCAGGTCGACCTGGAGCCGGCCGTGGATGCCGCCCCGGCCGAGATGGGCTGGGGCCTGACCGGTGGCGAGACCCGGTTCCAGCTGCTGGCACGGGTCCACGACCCGGTCGGCCACCTAGGCGTGACCGTCAAGGCGGACCTGGTCGGCGACCGTCCCGAGGTCGATTCCTGGATTCCTGTGTACCCCGGCGCCAACTGGCACGAGCGAGAGGCGTGGGAGATGTTCGGCATCTCGTTCCGGGGCCACCCCAACCAGGTCCACCTCTACCTTCCGTCCCACTTCGAGGGGAACCCGCTGCGCAAGGACTACCCACTGCTGGCCCGTCGGGTGAAGCCTTGGCCCGGCATCGTTGACGTCGAGCTCATGCCCGGCGGGGACGACGACGCCGACGCCGAGGCGGCAGGGTCGTGACCGCGCTGGGAGATCCCCGCCAACTCGCCTACATCGCAGGCCAGGCCAGCGACGCTCGGGTGAACCTGGAGATCGAGACCGAGGGCATGACCCTCAACATCGGCCCCCAGCACCCGGCCACCCACGGCACGCTGCGCATCGTCGTGAAGCTGGACGGCGAGCGGGTGATGCGGGCCGAGCCGGTAATGGGCTACATGCACCGCGGCTACGAGAAGCTGGCCGAGGTCCGCACGTATCCGCAGGTCACGACGCTGGTCAACCGCATCGACTGGCTGGGCAGCTTCGCCAACGAGGTGCCGTTCATCCTGGCCGCAGAGCAGATCATGGGCGTCGAGGCGCCACCGCGTGCCCAGTGGATCCGCACCGTCCTGTTCGAGCTCTCCAGGATCGCCAACGTCGTCCTGTTCCTGGGCGACATGGGCGTGCAGCTGGGCGCCGTCACCCCTGTGTTCTTTGCCTTCCGCGACCGCGAGTTCGTCCTCAACCAGATAGAGGCGGTCACCGGCGGCCGGTTCCATCCCAACTTCGACCGCATCGGTGGCCTCAAGGACGACATCCCCAAGGGCTGGACCGAAGAGACCAGGGGGGTGCTGGGCCGGATCCGCACGTTCTGCGACGAGATGGAGGACCTGGTCACCGGCAACGAGATCTTCCAGTCCCGTACCCGTGGCATCGGCGTCATCCCGGCCGACCTGGGCCTGTCGTACGGCCTGTCGGGGGCCAACATCCGGGCCAGCGGCGTCGACTGGGATCTGCGTCGGGACGGCGGCATCGGCCTCGTCCACGACCAGCTGGACTGGAAGGTCTGGACGCATCCGGACGGTGACTCGTTCGCCCGCTACTGGGTGCGCCTCCAGGAGGTCCGCGAGGCGTGCAATATGGTCGAGCAGCTCCTGGACGGCATCCCGTCGGGTCCGGTCATGGCCAAGGTGCCGCGCATCATCAAGGTCCCGCCCGGCGAGGCCTACGTGGAGACCGAGAACCCCCTTGGCGTCATGGGCTACTACGTGGTCTCCAAGGGAGACCTGGTCCCGTACCGGGTCAAGATCCGCTCGGCGTCGTTCAACAACATCTCCATCACGCCGTGGTTGCTGGAGGGCACCTACGTCCCCGACGTCGTCTCGATCCTGGCCAGCCTCTACTTCATCCTCGGGGACATCGACCGGTGAGCGACTTCCTGACGCTGGCGGTCGAACTGGCCTGGTGGCAGCAGACCGGCATCCGTGCGGTGGTCGGCCTGGTGGCGGTGCTGCTGCCCGCCGGCACGCTCGTCTACCTCTTCCTGTTCAAGATGATGAGCTTCATGCAGAGCCGGCTGGGCCCCATGGAGGCCGGACCGTACGGTTCGCTGCAGCTGCTGGCCGAGGTCGGCAAGTTCCTCCAGAAGGAGGACATCATCCCCGACAAGGCCGACCGCATCGTCTTCAAGGCGGCGCCCTTCGTGGTGCTCATCTCCACGTTCCTGCTGGTCCTCGTCATCCCGGCCGGGCCGGACGCCTGGTTCATCAACGTGGACACGGGCATCTTCCTAGCGCTGGCCGTCTCCTCGATCTCGGTGATCGGGATCCTGATGGCCGGTTGGGCGTCGTCGTCCAAGTACTCGCTGATGGGTGCCCTGCGGGCCGCCGGCCAGCTGGTTGCGTATGAGCTACCCCTGGTCCTGGCAGTGATGGGCGTGGTCATCCAGGCCGGCACGCTCAACGTCCAGGGCATCGTCATGGCCCAGGCCACCGGCGAGATCTTCGGCTGGGGTGGCATCGGCAACCCATTCATATTCACCCAGTTCCTCGGCTTCGCCATCTTCCTGGTCGCCGTCCAGGCCGAGCTCACCCAGCCGCCGTTCGACATGCCGGTGGCCGAGTCGGAGCTAGTCACCGGCTACCTGACCGAGTACTCCGGCCTCCGGTTCCTGTTGTTCTTCATCGGCGAGTTCGCCACGGCCGGCATCTTCGCGGCGCTGGCCGCCACCCTGTTCCTGGGCGGCTGGTACGTGCCGGGGATCGATCCGACCAGCAACCTGTTCAACGTCATCGGCCCGGCGATCCTGCTCGGCAAGGTGATCCTTGTGGCCTTCCTGATCTTCTGGTTCCGGTTCACCTACCCCCGGTTCCGCGAGGACCAGCTGCAGCAGCTGGCCTGGAAGGTCCTCATCCCGCTGTCGCTTGCCAACATCGTCGTCACCGGCGTGCTGAAGGTGGTCTTCTGATGCCTACGACCCCGAAGATCCCCGGCCTGGTCAAGGGCCTCGGCGTCACCCTCAAGACGATGCTGCGCACCCTCATCAAGGGGTCGCACACCGTCCAGTACCCGAGGGTCAAGGAGGCGCCGTCGCCACGGTCCCGCGGCGTGATCACCCTCCACGTGGAGAACTGCACGTCCTGCATGCTGTGCGTCCGTGAGTGCCCGGACTGGTGCATCTACATCGAGGGCCACAAGTACAAGGCGCCACCCCGCCGGCCGGGGGGCAAGCCGCGCCTCAAGAACGCCCTGGACCGCTTCGACATCGACTACGCCCTGTGCATGTACTGCGGCATCTGCGTCGAGGTCTGCCCGTTCGAGGCCCTCTTCTGGTCGCCTGAGTTCGAGTACTCGGAGCCCAGGATCGCCGACCTGCTCCACGACAAGTCGAAGCTCAGCCAGTGGATGGAGACCGTCCCGGACTTCCAGGACTACGAGTCTGGCAGCGAGGCCAAGAAGCCGAAGGTGCCGCGTTGAGCATCCTGGCCGCTCTGGGGGAAATGGACCGCCTATCGGGCGGCGAGGTCCTCGTGGCCCAGAACGTGGCCTTTGCCATCATGGCCGTCACCATGGTTGCCAGTGCCCTTCGCATGGTGACAACCCGCAACGTGGTCCACGCCGCCCTGTACCTGGTGGTGGTGCTGGCAGGGGTGGCGGGCCTGTTCATCCTGCTGGGCGCCGAGTTCGTCGGCGTGACGCAGGTGCTGGTCTACATCGGGGCCATCGTCGTGCTGTTCCTGTTCGGCATCATGCTCACGAAGGGGTCCTTCGGCGACGACGATGGCGTGACCGGCGAGGGGCGCCTCATGGCAGGCCTGGTCGGGCTGCTTGTGTTCGCCGTGACGGCCGCCGCCCTGGTCGACTCGTTCGCCGACGCCGAGCTCTCCCGGGCCGCTCCGTCAACCACGGCCGAGGTCGCCGACAGCATCTTCAGCGCCTACATCGTTCCCTTCGAGGCCGTGTCGGTCCTCCTGCTGGCCGCCCTCATCGGCTCCATAGTCGTGGCAAGGAGGGACTGACGTGCTACTGAACCAGTTCCTGCTGTTGTCCGCCGTCCTGTTCGCGATCGGTGTCTACGGCGTGCTGGCCCGTCGCAACGGCGTGCTGGTGCTCATGTCGATAGAGCTGATCCTGAACGCGGTCAACATCAACCTGGTGGCCTTCGGGGCGTTCCGGGCCACCGTGGGAGGCGAGGTCTTCGCCCTCTTCGTGATCGCCGTGGCCGCCGCCGAGGTCGGGGTGGGGTTGGCCATGGTGCTGCTGCTCTACCGCAGCAGTCGGAGCATCGACCTGACCCGTATAGACCGGTTGAGGGGCTGAGCCGATGAACGACCTCCTCCTCCTCGCTTCCACGTCTGCCGATGCCGGCCTCCCACTCGGGATCACACTCGGCGGTAGCTGGCTGCTCCGCAACGTGTGGCTGATCCCGCTGCTGCCCACCCTCTCGTTCCTGGGCATCCTCTTCTTCGGAAAGCGCATGCCCCGGGGCGGTTCCGAGTTGGGCATCGCCGCGGTGGGCATAGCCTTCGTGCTGGCCCTGCTGACCGGCGTCGCCTGGGTGGACCACCGCGACTCCCCCCATGACGAGGAGGTCCACGTGGCGGTCATCGTCGTGGACGACCACGGCGTCGGACACGCAGACGAATCCGCCGAGGGCCACGGCGGCGGCCACCCCTCGTTGGCAGTGCAACGCACTGCCACCTGGTTCCAGGCTGGCGGCATGGCGTTCACGGTCGGCACCCTCGTCGACGGGCTGGCGGTGATGATGCTCCTCGTCGTCACCATCGTTTCGCTGCTCGTGCACGTGTACTCCACCGAGTATGTGCGCGGCGACCGTCGGTACACCCACTTCTTCGCCTTCCTGTCGCTGTTCAGCGCCTCGATGCTCCTGTTGGTGGTGTCGGAGAACACCCTGCAGCTGCTCTGCGCCTGGGAGCTGGTCGGCGTCTGCTCGTTCGTCCTGATCGGGCACTGGTGGGAGGAGAAGCCCAACAGCGATGCGGCGCTGAAGGCCTTCCTCACCAACCGGGTGGGCGACATGGGCCTGCTGGTAGGAGTGAGCGTCCTGTTCTTCGCCGTCGGCTCGGCCCTACCCGACCGGTTCGGCTCGTTCTCCATCGCCGAGACGAACGCCCTGGCGAACAGCGGCACCCTGTCGCACACGGCGCTGCTCGTGGCCTCGTGTGGCCTGATGGCCGCAGTCATGTCGAAGTCGGGCCAGTTCTTCCTGCACACCTGGCTGCCCGACGCCATGGCCGGCCCGACGCCGGTATCGGCGCTCATCCACGCCGCCACCATGGTCGTGGCCGGCGTGTTCATGATCGCCCGCATGTACGGCGTGTTCTTCGAGGGCTTCCAGATAGGTGGCAGCTCGATCAACCTGATGGCCTTCATCGGCGGCCTCACCACCATCGTCGGCGCCTGCTTGGCATTCGTGCAGCGCGACATCAAGAAGGTGCTTGCCTACTCGACGATCTCCCAGCTCGGCTACATGGTGATGGCCCTCGGCGTGGGCGCCTGGACGGCGGCCGTGTTCCACCTGTTCACCCACGCCTTCTTCAAGGCATGCCTGTTCCTGGGCTCGGGCTCGGTAGCCCACGCCGTGCACGGCTTCGACATGAAGTCCGACATGGGTGGCCTCCGCAAGCGCATGCCGCACACCTACCGGACCTTCATGATCGGCACCATCGCCCTGGCCGGCCTGCCGCCGCTGGCCGGCTTCTGGTCCAAGGACGAGATCCTGGTCGGGACCGGCGGCTGGGGCCTGCTGGGCGGGACCGGCGGCAACGGCGCCTACACCCTGATGCTGGGCATGGGCATGCTCACGGCGGCGCTGACCGCCGCCTACATGACCCGCTGCGTGTACCTGACCTTCTTCGGCGAGTTCCGGGGCCACGGCGAACCCCACGAGTCCGGCCGGCTCATAACCGTGCCGTTGTGGATCCTGGCCGGCCTGGCCATCGTCGCTGGCTTCCTGAACCTGCCCACGGGCTTCCAGCTGGCCCCCGGGTCACTGCAGGAACGGTTCGGCCACTACGTGGAGCCGGTGGCCGGCTACTTCCCGGCCATCTCCCACGCCACGCCCAGCTGGTCGTTGGCCATCGTCTCGACGCTGGTCGTGGTCGGCGGCATCGCGGCGGCCGGGTACTACTACTTCGTGAAGGTGGAGGCGGCCTCGGAGGCCGCCGGCATCAGCCTCACAGAGTTGTCCGACGGACCCACCACGAGGTACCAGCTGGCCAGGGCGGGGCTCACCCTGCTGGACAACAGGTACTACCTCGACCACCTCTACAACGGGGTGGTGGCCGACGGCACCAAGGGGCCCGTGGCCCGCCTGGCATATCGCATCGACCAGCAGGTGATCGACCGTACGGTCGACGTGGTCGGCCAGACCGCCGTGAAGGCGGGCACCGTCGTCTACGACAAGGTCGACCAGCTGGTGGTCGACGGGGCGGTCAACGCCACGGGCCTCGCCTCATCCGGGATGGGTGAGGAACTCCGAAAGGTCAACTCCGGCAAGGTCCAGAGCTACGCGGCAATCCTGTTCGCGGCAGCGACGGTCCTGGCCGGCCTTCTGATCGTCATCGTCTAGGAGACGCCGACATGGAAAATCTGCTCGACGGCTGGGGCATCACGCTCGCCACCTTCTCACCGCTCGCCGGTGTGGCGGTCATGATGCTGATTCCAAGGGAGCGCGAGGACCGGCACAGGCTGATCGCGCTGGTCACCTCGTTGTGGGTGGCGTTCGTGGGCGTGCTGCTGCTCATCTGGTTCGACCTGGGCCACACCGGCCAGCTGCAGTTTGTGGTCGACAAGCCGTGGATAGACGTGATCTCCAGCAGGTACCTGGTGGGCATTGACGGCATGTCCCTGCCGCTGATCCTGCTGACCATGCTGATCGTGCCGATGTGCATCATCTACAGCTGGAACCACTTCCCGGACCCGGTGAACCCGAAGGCCTTCCTGATCCTGATCCTGATTCTTGAGACTGGGATGATCGGCACCTTCGTGGCCCAGGACCTGGTGCTCTTCTTCGTGTTCTTCGAGGTCGTGCTCCTGCCGATGTTCTTCATGATCGCCGTATGGGGTGGCGAGGACCGCCGCTACGCGTCCCTGAAGTTCTTCCTGTACACCCTCTTCGGTTCGGCTCTCATGCTGGTCAGCTTCCTGGCCCTGTTCTTCCTGACCGGCGCCGACACGTTCTCCTTCGCCGGCCTGGCCGACGCGGTGGCCGCCGGTGGGGTGTCCGGCACCGCCCAGCTCTGGATCTTCGGTGGCATGTTCCTGGGCTTCGCCATCAAGGTGCCGATGTTCCCGTTCCACACCTGGCTGCCCGACGCCCACACCCAGGCGCCGACGGTCGGCTCGGTCATCCTGGCCGCCGTGCTCCTGAAGCTCGGCACCTACGGCTTCGTGCGCATCGCCATCCCGATCCTGCCTGATGCCGCCGTGGCATGGGCGCCCTGGATCGGTCTGCTGGCCGTGGTGGGCATCATCTACGGAGCCCTCGGGTGCCTGGCTCAGACCGACATGAAGCGCCTGATCGCCTTCTCCTCGGTAGCCCACATGGGCTTCGTGATGCTGGGCATCGCCACGCTGACCGACTTCGGCATCAACGCGGCGATCATGGGCATGGTCGCCCACGGCCTCATAACCGGGATGCTCTTCTTCCTCGCCGGCTCGGTGAAGGAGCGGTTCCACACGCTCGAGATCAGCCGCCTGGGTGGCCTGCTGGTACAGGCGCCGCGCATGGGATGGATCTTCGGGTTCTGCGTCATGGCCTCGCTCGGCCTCCCCGGCCTGGCCGGCTTCTGGGGCGAGTTCCCCGCGATCCTGTCGGCCTACCAGCCGGCCAACGGCGTGCCCGTGGAGATCTTCAGGATCTTCATGGTGGTCGCAGCTCTGGGTACCGTGCTTGCCGCTGGCTACCTGCTCTGGCTGCTCCAGAGGGTGGCGTTCGGCACCCCGCCGGAGGAGTTCGTCGACGACCCGCACATCACCGACACCACGAGGTACGAGTGGATCTCCTGGGCTCCGCTGCTGGCCCTCATCGTGGCCATCGGCGTCTACCCGAACCTGGTCTTCCGCCTCACCGACGGTGCGGTCGACGCCTCGCTGAACGAGTGCCTGAGGGTGGACGAGCGCGTTCTGACGGCCGACGAGGTCGAGGCGCTGGGTTGCAGTGACGTCTACGACCTCGGTGGTGGCGGCTCCGACGCGCCCGTCGAGCACGCGGCCGGGAACTAGCCCGTGGGCCTCGACCTCCTCACCCTCGCCTTCGTGCGACCGGCGATCGACTGGCACGCCATCGCGCCCGAACTCGTGCTGCTCACGGTCGGCTGCCTCATCACGTTGGTGGACATCGTCTTCCTGGAGAAGGCCCGTCCGTTCACCGCGGCGTTGGCCGGACTCGGCTTGCTGGCTACGGCGGTGCCGCTGCTCACGCTGGCCGTGGACGGCACCGACAGGGTCATGTTCGACGGGGCCTACGTGGTCGACGAGTTCTCGCTGGTCATGAAGGCCCTGTTCCTGCTGGCCGGCTACGTCGTCGTCCTGCTGTCGACCAACTACGTGGCCGAGGGCGACTACTGGGAGAACGAGTACTACGGCCTGCTGCTGGCCTCGCTCATGGGCATGGTCATGATGGCCTCGGCCCGCGACCTCGTCTCTATCTTCGTGGCCCTCGAGTTGCTGTCCATCCCGGCCTACCTTCTGGTGGCCTGGCGCAAGCGTGACCTCCATTCCACCGAAGCCGGCCTGAAGTACTACCTGATGGGCGTGTTCGCCTCTGCGGTGATGCTCTACGGCATGTCGCTGCTCTACGGGGTGGGCGGATCCACCCTGCTGGCCGACATCGGCTCCTCGCTCGCCGCCGCTGGTACCTCGAACGCCGTGGTAACGATGGGCATCGTTTTCGTGGTGGCCGGCTTCGCCTTCAAGGTCTCCGCCGTGCCGTTCCACACCTGGGCCCCCGACGTGTACGAGGGTGCTCCCACGCCGGTGACGGCGTTCCTGTCCGTGGCCTCCAAGGCGGCCGGCTTCGTTGCCCTGCTGGCGCTGGTGTTCGTGGGCTTCTACGCCCGCAGCGAGGTCTGGGAGCCGCTGGTTTGGATCCTGGCCGCCCTGTCGATGACCGTCGGCAACCTGGTGGCCCTCCGCCAGACCAACGTGGTGAGGTTGATGGCCTACTCGGGCATCGCCCAGACCGGCTTCATGATCGCCCCGCTGGCCGTCGCCGGACACGGCCTGGCCAACGGCGACCAGGCCCTGTCGGCCGTCGTCACCTACCTGGTCATCTACACCGCCATGAACCTGGGCGCCTTCACCGTGATAATCGCCCTGGCCCGGCGGACTGGCTCGGCCGACGTCACCTCGTTCGCAGGGGCCTTCCAGTTCGCTCCTGGCCTGACCGTCGCAATGTCCATCTTCCTGTTCTCGCTGGCCGGCATCCCGCCGCTGGGCGGATGGTTCGCCAAGTTCGAGGTGTTCCGTGTGCTGGCCACGGCCGGTGAGCCTTGGGGCTACGTGCTGGCCGTCGTCGGTGCCGTCAACTCGGTGATAGCCCTCTACTACTACGCCTCCCTGGCCCGCCGCATGTGGGCCGACGACCCGGTCGACGGCGACCTGGGCCCGGTCCCGGTCACCCCCTCGCTCGTATCGGCGCTGACGCTCTGCGGCGTGGTCACCCTGGCCTTCGGCGTGGCGCCACAGCTCGTGGCCCGCTTCACCGACGTCAGCCTGCTGGCCCTCGGGGGCTGACGTCACCTACGGGCAGCCGGCCGAGCGCCCGCTGGCCGATCGCCTGGCGGAGCGGATCCGTGCCTCGGGCCCCGTGGCGTTCGACGCCTGGGTGGAGGCCTGCCTGTACGACCCCTTCGGGGGCTTCTACGCATCCGGGGGAGCGGCCGGTCGGCGGGGTGACTTCCTCACCTCGCCCGAGGTGGGTCCTCTGTTCGGGGCGGTGATGGCGCGCTGGCTTGACGCACGATGGGAGGCCCTCGGCCGGCCGGACGGGTTCACGGTGGTCGAAGCGGCCGCCGGGGCGGGCACGTTGGCCCGCAGCGTCGTGGCTGCAGGCCCGGCGTGCCTGGTGACGGGAAGGTACGTGATGGTCGAGCGCAGCCCCGCCCTCCGTCAGCGGCAGCCGACCGGTGCCGGGCTGTCGTCGCTGGCCGGCCTGGAGGGCCTGGGCGCCGAGGCCGACCACCGGCTGGTCGGCGTGGTGATGGCCAACGAACTGCTCGACAACCTGGCCTTCGGCCTGCTCAAGGCCGTGAACGGAGCGTGGCACGAGGTCCTGGTGGACGTGGAAGGGGCCGTGGTGGATCGCCCGACGTTCTGCGAGGTGCTCGGCGACGCCGTGGACCCTCCGGTCGACGTACCGGCGCTGCACGGTGCCCGCATCCCGGTGCAGGCTGAGGCCGCGCGCTGGGTGGACGATGCCCGTTCGGTGCTGTCGGCGGGATCGGTGCTGGTCGTGGACTACGCATCCACCACCCCGGAGTTGGCGGCACGTCCGACCACAGACTGGCTGCGTACCTTCCGGGGACACCAGCGGGGAGGGGCGGCGGTCGAGGCCCCCGGTACCCAGGACGTGACCGTGGAGGTGGCCGTCGACCAGCTGCCGCCGGGGGCGGCTGCCACCACCCAGGCCGCGTTCCTGCGCGCCCACGGCATCGACGATCTCGTGGCCGACGGCCGTCGCCTATGGGCGGAGCGGGCCGGCCTAGGCGACCTCGGGGCACTGCTGGCCAGAAGCAGGATCGCCGAGGCCGATGCCCTGCTGGACGCGGGCGGCCTGGGCGGGTTCATCGCCCTGGAGTGGTGCGTCGGCTCCTGATACGCACAGGTCGGCTGACTAGGGTCCGGTCCCGGACCAGATCCGGCCAGGGGGCGACCGTTGAACGAACCGACCATCGAGGACTACTACGTCGAGGACCGTACGTTCCCGCCCTCGCCCACCTTCAGGGCAGCCGCGCTGCTGGGCGACGCCTCCCACCACGAGGAGGCCGCCGCCGACTACGAGGCCTTCTGGGCCCGGCAGGCCCGCGAGCTGTTGAGCTGGGACGAGGACTTCCACACCACGCTGGACTGGGACCTGCCGTACGCCGAGTGGTTCGTGGGCGGGAAGCTGAACCTGTCGGCCAACTGCCTGGACCGGCACGTGGAAGCCGGCCTGGGCGACCGCATCGCCTACTTCTGGGAGGGTGAGCCGGGCGACACCCGGGAGATCACATACGCTCAACTCCTGGACGAGGTCTGCCGCTTCGCCAACGTGCTGCGGGGCCTGGGCCTGCAGAAGGGCGACCGGGTGGCCATCTACATGCCGATGATCCCCGAACTCCCGGTGGCCATGCTGGCCTGCACCCGGATCGGGGTGGCCCACAGCGTCATCTTCGGCGGCTTCTCGCCCGACTCCATCGTGGACCGCTGCGAGGACGCCGAGGCGCGCCTGATCATCACGGCCGACGCCGGCTACCGCCGGGGCGAGCCCTCGGCGCTGAAGGTCAACGTGGACGCCGCCCTGGAGATCGGGGCGGCATCGGTGGAGCACGTGGTGGTCGTTAACCGCTGCGACGTCGACGTCACCATGGTGGGCGGCCGAGACCTCTGGTGGCACGACCTGGTCGCCGACGCCCTGCCCGACTGTCCGGCCGAGCCGATGGACTCCGAGCAGCTGCTGTACCTGCTCTACACCTCGGGCACCACGGCCAAGCCCAAGGGCATCATGCACACGACCGGCGGCTACCTCACGCAGGTGGCCTACACCCACCGCTACACCTTCGACCTGCGGCCCGACGAGGACGTCTACTGGTGCGCGGCCGACATCGGCTGGGTGACTGGCCACAGCTACATCGTTTATGGCCCGCTCGCCAACGGGTGCACCTCGGTGATGTACGAGGGCACACCGGACACGCCGCGGCCGGAGTTCCGCACCGGTGAAAGGGCGTCGTGGCCCAGGGACCGGCTGTGGGACATCATCGAGCGGTACGGGGTGACCCAGCTGTACACCGCACCCACGGCCATCCGGACGTTCATGAAGTGGGGGACCGTTGACGCGGCGGCCCACGACCTGTCGTCGCTACGGGTGCTGGGCACGGTCGGCGAGCCGATCAACCCCGAGGCGTGGATGTGGTACCACACCCACATCGGTGGGTCGTCCTGCCCGATAGTGGACACCTGGTGGCAGACCGAGACCGGAGGGCACATGATCTCGCCGCTGCCCGGGGTCACAACCACCAAGCCGGGGTCGGCCTGCCAGACGATTCCCGGGGTGTTCGCCGAACTGGTCGACGATGCCGGCGCACCGGTTGCCCGGGGTGGCGGTTACCTCACCATCACCAGGCCGTGGCCGGCGATGCTGCGCGGCATCTGGGGCGATCCGGAGCGCTACATGGACACCTACTGGTCCCGTTTCGAGGGTCGCTACTTCGCCGGCGACGGGGCAAAGGTGGACGAGGACGGCTACCTGTGGCTGCTGGGTCGGGTGGACGACGTCATGAACGTGTCGGGGCACCGCATCTCGACCGCAGAGGTGGAGTCGGCCCTTGTAGATCACCCGGCTGTGGCCGAGGCGGCCGTGGTCGGTGCCTCCGACGACACCACCGGCCAGGCCATCGTGGGCTACGTGATTCTGCGCGGTACCCACCAGGCGTCACCCGAGTTGGGCGAGGAGATCCGGGGCCACGTCGCCACCAAGTTGGGCCCGATTGCCCGACCGAAGGTCGTCTTGCTGGTGCCCGACCTGCCCAAGACGCGCAGTGGAAAGATCATGCGTCGCCTGCTAAGAGACGTGGCCGAGGGTCGCGACCTGGGCGACACCACGACGTTGGCCGACTCCGGGGTGGTCGACGAGATCCGGACCAGGGCTGCCGAGTCACCACAGGAGGACTGAGCCACGTCCACGGTCCACATCGTGGGTGCCCGACCGGTCGTCCTGGGGCCGGCGGTGGTAGTCGACGTCGACGGGGTGCTGTCCGACGCCTCCGGCCGACAGCACCTGCTGGTCGGACCGACCAGGGCGTGGGAGGAGTTCTTCGAGGCGTCGGTCGAGGATCCGCCGATCCCCGAGGGCATCCGCCTCGTGGCGGGGCTGGTGGGCGAGCGCACCATCATCCTCCTGACGGCCCGGCCGGCCCGTCTGGCCGACACCACCGTGGCCTGGCTGGGGCGTCACGGGGTGTCCTGGGACCTGCTGGTCATGCGGGTCGACGGCGACCGGCGGAGTTCCCCTGATGTCAAGCTGGATGCGCTGGACAGGCTGCGGACGGACGGGCACGACGTCCAGCTGGCCGTGGACGACGATCCCCGGAACGTCGAAATGTACCGGCTCGCCGGCGTGCCGACCGTCTACGTGCACTCCGGCTACTACGACCTCTGAGCCGACTCCCGGATCGCCCGGGTGGCGATGCCACGACCGGTTCGACCGGCCCTACGCTGGAGGTTCCGATCGGACGAGGAGCCCACCCTTCCCCATGTTGAACACAGCCAAGACCTTTATTCTCCTGGCCCTCCTCGGAGGCCTGTTCGTCGTTATCGGGGGGGCGCTCCTCGGCTCCGGTGGCCTGGTAATCGGGCTGGTCGTCGGGCTGGTCTTGGTGGGTGCCGGTTACTGGGGCAGCGACCGTCTGGCCATCGCTTCGGCCCGAGCCGTTCCCGCTGAGCCCGCCGATTACCCCGAGTACCACCGGACGATGATCGAGCTGACCAGTGCGGTGGGCCTACCGATGCCCAAGTTGTACGTGTCGCCCAACCCGCAGCCCAACGCCTTCGCCACCGGCCGCAACCCCGACCACGCCGCGGTGGCCATCACCCAGGGGCTGATCGACCACATGGACTGGTACGAGATCCGCGGCGTGCTGGCCCACGAATTGAGCCACATCCGCAACCGGGACATCCTCATCGGATCGGTGGCCGCGGCCATCGGCATGGCCATCACCGTCGTTGCCCACTTGGCTTACTTTGCCGCCATTTTTGGGGGCGGTGGTCGCGGCCGGGGCCGCAATCCGATAGGTGGGTTGGCCATGCTCATCCTGGCCCCCTTAGCGGCGGGGCTCATCCAGGCCGCCATCAGTAAACGCCGCGAGTTCCATGCCGACGCCTCGGCGGCCCGCCTCATGGGCGACGGCGAGCCGTTGGCCCGGGCCCTCGAGAAGCTCGAGGTCGGCTCGGGACGTATTCCCTCCGGGGTGAACCCCAACCAGGCCTCGTCCTACATCGTCAACCCGCTCAAGGCCGAAGCCCGAGGACGGGGTGGGAGCCGGCTGTTCTCCACTCATCCGTCGACCGCCGATCGAGTGGAGCGGTTGCGCGACGGCTCTTGGAATCAGGGGACGGTAGGAGGCGGGCCTATCTCCTGACCCATCGAGGGGTCAGCGCTCCCGCGGTGTTCAGTCCCGGAAGTTGTTGAACTGCAGGGGGATTCCCAGGTCGGCGGCCTTCAGCGCCGCGATGACCTCCTGGAGGGCGTCCCGCTTCTTGCCCGTCACCCGCACCTGGTCACCCTGCGTCTGGGACTGGACGCTCTTCAGACCCAGGTCCTTGATGGTCCGGTTGACCGACCTGGCCCTCTCGGAGTCGATGCCCGCCTGAAGACGGGCGAACTGCCGCGACCGGGCACCGCTGGCCTCCTCCACCTTCCCCCAGTCCAGCGACTTGAGCGACACCTTGCGGCGAACCAGCTTCTCCTCCAGCACCAGTACCAGGGCGGAAAGGCGGTCCTCGGTGGAGGACTCCAACTTGATGGCCCCGTCCTGGAGTTCGACGATCGATTCGGTGCCCTTGAAGTCGAAGCGCGTGTGGACCTCGCGGGAGGCCTGGTCCACGGCGTTGCGGACCTCCTGGAGGTCGATCTTGGAAACGACGTCGAAGCTCGGCATGCGCGCACCCTACCCGGAGGCCCTTGTCGACCCGGAGGCCCTTGTCGACCCGGCGCCGCGCTGCACGACCCAGCCACCAGTCGTAGCGGGCCGTGCTGCTCCGGTGGGGGAGCAGCGGGTGCGTGGGTATCCTCCGGATTCGCGGGTCGGTGCCCGAGTGGCCAAAGGGAACGGGCTGTAAACCCGTCGGCAACGCCTTCGGAGGTTCAAATCCTCCCCGGCCCACGTTGTGATGTCGTTGAGACCCCCGAACCCGAGGTTCGGGGGTCTCTTCACGTCCAGGTCGCCGGTACGGCGAGGCGGCTCAGCGCCCGGTCAGTCGTCGAAGACGACCTGCATGACCGTGACATCCTGCCAGCGGCCGAACTTACGGCCGACCTGGCGCTCGACTCCCACCTCGGTGAATCCGTGCTTGGCGTGTAGGGCCATGCTGGCCGCGTTCCCACCACCGATCCTGGCGATGACCGAGTGGAAGCCGCTGGTCCGACCCACCTCCAGCAGGGCGCCCAGGAGCCGGTCGGCGATGCCGAGGCCCCTGTGCCCGGCACCCACGTAGACCGAGTTCTCGACGGTGCTGCGGTAGGCGGCCCGTTCCCTGTACGACGACAACGAGGCGAAGCCGGCCACCTCTCCGTCCACCTCGGCCACCAGCACGCTGAACGCCCCGGACCGTTCGGCCAGCCACGCGGCCTGGTCCTCCTCGCTGCGCTCCACGATGTCGAAGGTGGCTGCGGAGGACATCACCTCGTGGTTGTAGATGGCCCGGATCGCCTCGGCGTCGGCAGGCACGGCGAGCCGGATCTGCATGGGTCGACGGTACCGTGCCGCCGTCCCGGGACGTGGTGGTCCACCGTGTTCCGGGCTCGTGGCACGGGCCGTGGCGGTGTGAATTCCCGGATCGCGTGGCATCCTTGTGCCCGGTCATCGCAAGGTGGTCGGGCTCCCTTAGCTCAGTCGGCAGAGCGTCTCCATGGTAAGGAGAAGGTCGACAGTTCGATTCTGTCAGGGAGCTCGCTGGCGACGTAGCTCAGCTGGTGAGAGCGCTCGACTCATAATCGAGAGGTCGACAGTTCGAATCTGTCCGTCGCTACAAGCATCGGTACGTCGGTGGCGACCGATGAGGAACAGGGCCCGCCTCGACGGGCCGTCTAAGGAGCGAGGCCGATATGGCATCCGACAAGCGAGTGCATGTCACCCTGGAGTGCCAGGAGTGCAAGCGCAGGAACTACATCACAACCAAGTCCAAGGCGAACACCCGCGAGCGCATCCTGCTCAAGAAGTACTGCCGGTGGTGCAGGAGCCACGTCGACCACAAGGAGACACGCTGAGCGTCCCCATCCGGTTCCTGCCACCACGGGATGCCCCGGCGCCGCTGGTAACCTGCCGCCGTACCGCCCCCCGATTCCGACTCCGGGTCGGAGGTCGGGACCCAGGGCAGTGGCTCAATTGGTAGAGCACCGGTCTCCAAAACCGGCGGTTGGGGGTTCGAGTCCCTCCTGCCCTGCACGACCGGTTCAGGTGCCATGTGTCCTTCGCGGGGCGCGCGTCACCTTGGCCGCCAATAGCCTTACCCACCGTCCGAGAACGCGATCCGAGGCCTGACAATGTCCATGAACCGCGAGCAGAAGCGCATGCTGCAGCGCCAGGGAGAGGTCGACGCCGACGGCGAGCCGATCCGCCAGCGTCGCCAGCAGCAGCAGCGTCCTGCCGAGGAGCGGACCGGGGTAGTCCAGTTCGGCCGGGAGGTCCGGGCCGAACTCCGCAAGGTGGCCTGGCCGTCCCGTTCCGAGACCGGCAACTACACCACGGTCGTGATCATCACCATCATCGCCATCACGCTGGTGGTCGCCAGTCTCGACTGGATCTTCTCCGAATCCGTCCTGGAGTTGTTTGACGTCTGATGAGCACCACCGAAGAACCAGAAGTCACCACCGAGGTGCTGGACGCTGCTTCCGAGCTCCTACCCACCGGCAAGGTCGTGCACGCCGACGAACCCGTCGAGGAACTGCTCGAGGGCGGCCTGACCACCGAGGCGGCGGCCGACCTGCTGCCGACCGGCGATGCCGCGGTAGACGAGACGCCCGCCGAGCCCGAGTCCTCCTCCGCCGATCTCGAGGTGCTCGACGAGGACGACCTCTTCGACGAGGACGCTGAGCCGGCCGTCGAGCGGGAGAGCGCCTTTGACCGCCCGGGCAACTGGTACGTCGTCCATACCCAGTCGGGCTATGAGAAGAAGGTCCGCCAGAACCTCCGGGCCAGGGCAGCGTCGATGCACCTGGAGGATCGGATCCTCGAGGTCGAGATCCCGATGGAGGACGTCGACGAGTTCCGTAACGGCAAGAAGGTCACCATCTCTAAGAAGGTCTTCCCCGGCTACCTGCTGGTGCGCTGCTACCTCGACGACGAGGCCTGGGGCGCCATCCGCGACACGCCGGGCATCGTCAACTTCGTCGGCGCAGGCGGCAAGCCGTCCCGGCTGGGTCGCAGGGAGGTCGAGACGTTCCTCCCAGTGGCCGACGAGTCGCACGACGTGGTGCCCAAACGGTCCAAGGCCCGATTCGGCTACGGCGTGGGCGAGACCGTCAGGGTCAAGGATGGGCCGTTTGCCGACTTCTCCGGTGCCATCGTCGAGATAAACGAGGACCAGCTGAAGGTGAAGGTCCTGGTGAACATCTTCGGTCGGGAGACCCCGGTCGAGTTGGAGTTCGCCCAGGTGGCCCAGTTGTAGGGGTGACCGGCAGCACGGGTGGCGCGGGTTGCCGATCGCGGTGTGCCGCACCAGACTTGGCCGTTCCCCCAATCGATCCCCGGCGGTCGATGCCCCGGACCGACGTACCGGGTCGAAGACCACGAACTACGAGACACGAGTAGAGAACGATGGCAAAGAAGAAGATCCTCACGGTCGTGAAGATCCAGATCCCTGCAGGCCAGGCCTCGCCGGCACCGCCGGTGGGCACCGCCCTGGGCCCGCACGGCGTGGCGATCATGGACTTCTGCAAGGAGTACAACGCCAGGACCGAGGCCAAGCGCGGGCAGATCGTTCCGGTCGAGATCTCCATATACGAGGACAGGTCGTTCACCTTCATCACCAGGACGCCGCCCACCTCGTTCCTCATCCGCCAGGCCGCCGGCCTGGACAAGGCCTCCCAGAACCCTGGCCGTGAAGAGGCGGGGTCGATCACCTGGGACCAGGTGGTCGAGATCGCCGAGGCCAAGATGCCCGACCTGAACGCCATCGACCTCGAGGGCGCCAAGATGCAGGTGGCGGGTACCGCACGGAGCATGGGCATAGCCGTCGGCTGACCGCCGATCGGCTCGCAACCGAAGATCCAGTAGAAGGTCGCCGCCCGATAGGTGGTTCCGGGACAGGGGAGTACCTCGCCCCGCCGGAGGTCACGACCGAGCCGAGGGAGCCAGGAGAAGGCGACATGGGTAGGACGGGAAAGCGCTACGACGACGCGGCGGCCCAGGTGCAACCTGACCAGATGTACTCGGCTTCCGAGGCGCTGGGATTGGCTGCGTCCCTGGCCGGTGCGAAGTTCGACGAGGGCATCGACCTGGTCATCCGGTTGAGCGTCGACCCCCGCAAGTCCGACGAGATGGTGAGGGGCACGGTCGCCCTTCCGGCCGGTACAGGTCGGGACGTCCGGGTGGCCGTGTTCGCCCAGGGCGAGGCCGCCGCGGCGGCCCGCGAGGCCGGCGCAGACCACGTCGGTGCCGAGGAACTGGCCGCCGAGGTGGAGGGCGGCATGATGGACTTCGACGTGGCCATCGCCACGCCGGACATGATGCCGACGGTTGGCAAGCTCGGACGGGCCCTGGGTCCCCGGGGCCTCATGCCCAACCCCAAGTCCGGCACGGTGACCGACGACGTCGCCAAGGCCGTCGGCGAGTTCAAGGGCGGCAAGGTGGAGTTCCGCACCGACCGGTACGGCAACGTCCACATGCCGATCGGAAGGGCCAGCTTCGAGGTATCCGACCTATCGGCCAACCTCACTGCAGCCGTCGAGGAGCTCGAGCGCCTGAAGCCATCGTCGGCCAAGGGCCGGTACCTCAAGAAGGTGTCGGTCTCGTCGACCATGGGTCCCGGCGTCCGGATCGATCCCCAGCGGGTCGGCGAGTAGCAACCAGCCACGTGCCCCGGTCGGGGGCGCGGGTTGTGCCACCGGGCGCCACCGATACCCTGACCACCACAATCGACACGCTCACCGAAGACCTCCGGGTTGCGCCCCGTGCGCAGAACGAGTCACGGCGCCGTCCGATCCCCGGATCACGGCGCCGGTACCGCCCGAGCAGGGGAGTCCTCCTGATCGGAGCCGGGTACTCCCGGCCCTGGTCTCCGGTGCGTGTGGCCGGCTCCGGCCGGTAGCAGCAACAGAGACCAGAGGCGGCAGCCACCGCCCGACCGAAGAAGGAGGTGTGAGCGTGGGAGAACCCCGAGCCGAGAAGCTAGCGGTCGTCGAGGAGGTCCGAGAGAAGTTCTCGGCCAGCGACGCTGCGATCCTGACCGAGTACCGAGGTCTGGACGTTCCGGCCATGGCCGAACTCCGGAAGGCGCTGCGCGAGGCAGGCGGCGAGTACAAGGTGTACAAGAACACCCTGGTCCGCTTCGCCGTCGACGAGTTGGGCCTCGAGGTGGAGGACCTGCTTACCGGCCCCACGGCCATAGCGTTCGTCGGCGAGCAGCCCGACGGTTCCGCCGGGGACCCGGTGGCCCTGGCCAGGGCGCTCAAGGACTTCGCCAAGGCCAACGAGTCGCTGGTGATCAAGGGAGGCGTGCTTGACGAGCAGCGTCTCACCGTCGAGGAGATCCTGGTCCTGGCCGAGATTGCTCCCCGCGAGGAGTTGCTGGCCCGGCTGGCCGGGGCGATGGCCGCCCCGATGCAGCAGTTCGCCGCACTGCTCAACGCCCTGCCCCAGAACCTGGCATACGCGCTGAAGGCCCTCATCGACGAGGGAGGAGCGCCCGGCGCTCCTGCATCCGTAGAGGCGTCCGCCGCCGATGAAGCCGATGCGGAGGTCGCTGACGAGGCGTCCGCCGCCGATGAAGCCGATGCGGAGGTCGCTGACGAGGCGTCCGCCGCCGAGGAAGCCACCGACACTGACAACGAGGAAGAGGAGTGATCATGGCGACGAAAGAGGAGATCCTGGATTCGATTGCCGGGATGAGCGTGCTCGAGCTGAGTGAGCTCCTGAAGGACTTCGAGGAGAAGTTCGGCGTGACCGCAGCGGCTCCGGTGGCCGTGGCGGTTGCCCCGGCTGACGATGCAGGTGGCGAGGAGGAGGAGCAGACCTCCTTCGACGTCGTCCTGACCGCTGCAGGCGACAAGAAGATCCAGGTCATCAAGGAGGTTCGTGCGCTCACCAACCTCGGCCTGAAGGACGCCAAGGACCTGGTCGACGGCGCTCCGCAGACGGTGCTCGAGGGCGCCTCCAAGGAGGACGCCGACAAGGCCAAGGAGTCCCTCGAGGCCGCCGGCGCCAGCGTCGAGCTCAAGTAGCCACTTCGGCGGCCAGACCGCCGAGCACACGGGATCCCCGGGGCGCGCCCCCGGGGATCCCGTCGTTTTCGGGTTGGCCCGGCGACCGGTGGCCCATTACACGATCCAGGTGGTGGAGGCAAGGGTGCCCATGTCGGTTCTGTGACAGCGCTTGACCGCCACGCCCTGCACCCCTACCGTTCTTTCCGTACCGACCCTTCGGGGTCTGTTCGCGCTGCCCGTAGGGGTTGCTCTATCTTGCGCGCGTCCGTTAAGATCCCTTGTTGCCGTGGTTGTGCCTGTCGTTCGTGTCGTTTTCGCCATGCCCTCAGGCGCATCCCCGGTTCGCCCTCGTCCGTGACTCTTGGCCAGGAGTTCTAGGTGTCTGCACGCCCTATCGTCCGGGACCGTTATTCGTTCGGCAACCTGGAGGAAGTCCTCCCGCTGCCGCACCTGATCGACGTCCAGCGGAAGTCATTCCGCTGGTTCCTCGATGAGGGCATCGCCGACACGTACCGGGACCTCAGCCCGATCACCGACTTCAGCGAGACCCTGACGCTCGACTTGGAGTTCGACCCCGACGACGAGGACCTCTGTCCGCCACCCAAGTTCTCGGTGGAGGAGTGCAAGGAGAAGGACATGACCTTCTCCTCCCCGATCTTCGTCCGTGCCTGCTTCAAGAACGCCAACACCGGTGAGATCAAGGAGCAGACGGTCTTCATGGGGGACTTCCCGGTGATGACCGAGAAGGGCACCTTCGTGATCAACGGCACCGAGCGGGTCGTCGTCTCCCAGCTCGTCCGGTCGCCGGGCGTGATCTTCCAGCCCGGTGAGCGGTACCGCCTCCGTAACCTGGCCAAGCACCAGCTCGTCACGGGAACCATCCACCCCTACCGCGGCGAGTGGATCGAGTTCGACGTCGAGCAGAAGCCGGGCAAGGACGTCACCGCCGGCACCCGGGTGGCGCGCAAGCGCCGCCTGTCGATGTTCACGCTCCTGAGGGCGCTGGGCTACGACGAGGAGAACGAGCCCGGCTTCCTGGACCGGTTCGTCCGCCACTTCGACTACCTCGAGGGGCAGTGGGAGAAGGACAAGGACATCGCCCCCACCCAGGAGGAGTCTCTCCTGGAGATCTACAAGCGGGTCCGTCCCGGCGAGCCGGCCACAGTGGAGGCCGCCCGCGCCTACCTGCGCAACGCCTTCTTCGAGTCGCGCCGCTACGACCTGTCCCGGGTCGGTCGCTACAAGTTGAACCGGAAGTTGGGCCCGGAGATCGAGAAGATCGAGGAGCTTTTCGGTATCGAGTTGGAGCGCCCTGATCCCGACTCCCAGGTACTCACCCGGTCCGAGGTTCTTGCCACCTGCACCTACCTACTGCACCTGGCCAAGGGCGAACCCGGTTACCGCCTCGACGACCAGGACCACTTCGCCAACCGTCGCATCCGCTCGGTAGGGGAGTTGATCCAGAACCAGCTCCGCATCGGGCTGTCCCGCATGGAGCGGGTGGTGCGCGAGCGCATGACCACACAGGACGTCGAGGCCATCACGCCGATGTCGCTCATCAACATCCGACCCGTGGTCGCAGCCATCAAGGAGTTCTTCGGCACCAGCCAGTTGTCGCAGTTCATGGACCAGGTGAACCCGTTGTCGGGTCTCACCCACCGGCGTCGCCTCTCGGCGCTCGGCCCCGGCGGCTTGTCGCGTGAGCGGGCCGGCTTCGAGGTGCGTGACGTCCACTTCTCGCACTACGGCCGCATGTGCCCGATCGAGACCCCCGAGGGTCCCAACATCGGCCTCATCGGTGGCCTGGCCACCTACGGACGGGTCAACCCGTTCGGCTTTATCGAGTCGCCGTATCGCGTGGTCACAGATGGCAGGGTCACCGACGAGATCGTCTACCTGGCCGCAGACGAGGAGGAGGAGTACGTGGTCGCGCAGGCGAACGCGCCCCTCAACCCTGACTCCACCTTCCGCAACGACCGCGTCCTGGTGCGCCGCTCACCGCAGGCAGCCTCGCTCCAGGACCTCCGGCTCCAGTTGGAGAGGGACGTGTTCTTCGGTGCCACCACCGAGATCTCGTACGTGCCACCCAACGAGGTCCAGCTCATGGACGTCTCGCCGAAGCAGATCGTCTCGGTCGCCACGGCGCTGATCCCGTTCCTCGAGCACGATGACGCCAACCGTGCCCTGATGGGCGCCAACATGCAGCGCCAGGCCGTTCCGCTGATCCAGGCTGAGGCCCCGTACATCGGTACGGGCATAGAGGCCAGCGCGGCCCACGACGCGGCCGACATGCTGCTGGCACTCGAGGACGGCACGGTTACGGCGATCGACGGCACCTCGGTGACGCTGGACTACAAGAAGACCGGGTCGGTCGAGCACCCGCTGCTCAAGTACGTGCGATCCAACCAGGACACCTGCATCAACCAGAAGATCAGGGTCGTCCCGGGCCAGAAGATCAAGAAGGGCCAACTGCTGGCCGACAGCTCGTCCACCGACGGTGGTGAGTTGGCGCTCGGTAAGAACCTGCTCGTGGCCTTCATGTCCTGGGAGGGCTTCAACTTCGAGGACGCCATCATCATCTCAGAGCGCCTGGTCAAGGACGACGTGCTGACGTCGATCCACATCCACGAGCACGAGATCGACGCCCGCGACACGAAGCTCGGCCCCGAGGAGATCACCCGGGACATCCCGAACCTCCCGGACGAGATCCTGGCCGACCTGGACGATCTGGGCATCGTGCGCGTGGGCGCGGAGGTATCGCCCGGCGACGTGCTGGTCGGCAAGGTCACGCCCAAGGGCGAGACCGAGCTGACCCCGGAGGAACGCCTCCTGCGCGCCATCTTCGGCGAGAAGGCCCGTGAGGTGCGCGACACCTCGCTGAAGGTCCCGCACGGCGAGACCGGCAAGGTCATCGACGTCAAGGTGTTCAACCGCGACGACGGCGATGAGCTGCCCCCCGGCGTCAACCAGCTGGTCCGGGTCTACGTGGCCCAGAAGCGCAAGATCAGCGTGGGCGACAAGTTGGCCGGTCGCCACGGCAACAAGGGCGTCATCTCAAAGATCCTCCCGATCGAGGACATGCCCTACCTGGCCGATGGCACCCCGGTCGACATCATCCTGAACCCGCTGGGCGTCCCGTCCCGTATGAACGTCGGGCAGGTGCTCGAGGCCCATCTCGGGTACTGCGCCCGTTGGGGCTGGGAGATCGACGGCGAGGCCGTCGGCGTGGAGCCCGTCCGCGGCATCGAGAAGAAGACCCGACCGTCCACCCAACCCTCGATCCACGTGGCGACGCCCGTCTTCGACGGCGCCAAGTGGGACGAGGAGGATCGTGCCGGTGGCCACCCGACCATCCAGAAGATCCTCGGCAACCTCCGGCCCGAGTCGGTCGACGGTGAACGGCTGGTCCAGTTGGACGGCAAGACCACCCTCTACAACGGTCGGACCGGCGAAGTGTACGACAGCCCGATCATGGTCGGGTTCGTCTACATCCTGAAGCTGGCCCACCTGGTGGACGACAAGATCCACGCCCGTTCCACCGGCCCGTACTCGATGATCACACAGCAGCCGCTGGGCGGAAAGGCGCAGTTCGGCGGGCAGCGGTTCGGCGAGATGGAGGTCTGGGCCCTGGAGGCCTACGGCGCCGCCTACTGCCTCCAGGAACTCCTGACCATCAAGTCGGACGACGTGCTCGGCCGGGTGAAGGTCTACGAGGCCATCGTCAAGGGCGACAACATCCCCCAGCCGGGTATCCCGGAGAGCTTCAAGGTGCTCATCAAGGAGATGCAGTCGCTCTGCCTGAACGTGGAGGTACTCGCCGAGAATGGTCGCGAGATCGAGATGCGCGACTTCGACGAGGACGTCTACCGAACTGCCGAGGAACTCGGCATCGACCTGTCCCGCCCCGAGCGGGGTTCCGACGAGGATGACGAGCGCCGCGCTGCCGGCCTCGCCCACTGACCCGCACGACACCCAGAACGAGACGCAGGAAGAAACAGTGCTCGACGTCAACGAATTCGATCAGATCCGCATCGGCCTGGCCACCGCGGACGGCATCCGCATGTGGTCCAACGGCGAGGTCAAGAAGCCGGAGACCATCAACTACCGCACCCTGAAGCCGGAGAAGGACGGGCTCTTCTGCGAGAAGATCTTCGGCCCGACCAAGGACTGGGAGTGCTACTGCGGCAAGTACAAGAGGGTCCGCTTCAAGGGGATCATCTGTGAGCGCTGTGGGGTGGAGATCACCCGCTCCAAGGTCCGACGGGACCGCATGGGCCACATCGAGTTGGCCGCACCGGCCGTCCACATCTGGTACCTCAGGGGAACCCGGTCCTGGCTCGCATACCTGCTCATGGGTACCGAGCCGCGCGAGGAGCTCAAGGCCAAGCAGCTGGAGAAGGTCATCTATTTCGCCGCCAACCTTGTCGTCTGGGTCGACGAGGGCAAGCGCCACGAGGACCTTCCCGAACTGGAGTCCGAGTTGGCCGAGGAGCGCCTCGCCATCGAGGAGGAGCGCGACCGCGAGCTGAACCGTCGCCAGGAGGACCTCGAGGCCGAATTGGCCGAGATGGAGGCGGAGGGCACCAGGGAGGCCGACCTCAAGGCCCGGGCCAAGGCCGCCGACAAGGACCTCCAGTTCATCCGGGAGCAGTACGAGCAGGAGCTCGACGTGCTCAACCGGGCCTGGGACGAGTTCACCGGCCTGTTTTCCCGCCAGATCATCGAAGAGGACATGCTCTGGCGCGAGCTGGAGGATCGCTGGGGCGAGTACTTCGAGGGTGGCATGGGCGCCGCTGCACTGGCCCGGTTGATCGATCGCATCGACTTCGACGACGAAGAGGTGAAGCTCCGGTCGATGATCGATCCGCCGGAGGGTCAGAAGCCGCTGAGTGCCCAGCGCAAGCAGAAGGCCATCAAGCGCCTCAAGATCGTGGCCGCATTCAACCGCCGCGACGAGCACGGTCGCCGGGTGAACGAGCCCAGTGCAATGATCCTGAACGTCGTCCCGGTCATCCCGCCGGAGCTGCGTCCGATGGTCCAATTGGATGGTGGCCGCTTCGCCACCTCCGACCTGAACGACCTGTACCGCCGGGTCATCAACCGGAACAACCGGCTGAAGCGCCTTCTCGACCTGGGGGCTCCCGGCATCATCGTGAACAACGAGAAGCGGATGCTCCAGGAGGCCGTCGACGCCCTGTTCGACAACGGTCGACGGGGTCGTCCCGTGACCGGACCGGGCAACCGTCCGCTCAAGTCCCTGTCCGACATGCTGAAGGGCAAGCAGGGCAGGTTCCGCCAGAACCTGCTCGGAAAGCGCGTCGACTACTCGGGCCGTTCGGTCATCGTGGCCGGCCCGTCGCTCAAGTTCCACCAGTGCGGCCTGCCCAAGGTCATGGCACTCGAGCTGTTCAAGCCGTTCGTCATGAAGAAGCTGGTCGACGATGAGTTGGCCCAGAACATCAAGTCGGCCAAGCGCATGGTCGAGCGGCGCAAGCCCCAGGTCTGGACCATCCTGGAGGACGTCATCAGCGAGCACCCGGTGCTGCTGAACCGCGCTCCCACCCTGCACCGGCTGGGCATCCAGGCCTTCGAGCCGGTGCTGGTGGAGGGCAAGGCCATCCGCATCCACCCGCTCGTCTGCGCGGCCTTCAACGCCGACTTCGACGGTGACCAGATGGCCGTCCACCTGCCACTGTCGTCGGAGGCCCAGGCCGAGGCCCGGGTCCTGATGCTGTCGGCCAACAACGTTCTCAGCCCAGCCCACGGTCGACCCCTTGTCACCCCGACCCAGGACATGGTCATCGGTGCCTACTACCTGACGACCGAGGTCGAGGGCCTGGCCGGCGAGGGCAAGGTCTTCCGTGACCTGAACGACCTCCGCTGGGCCATGGAGAGCGGCGTCGTGCACCTTCACGCCCGCATCCAGTACAGGTCCGACGAGTACCCGGAACTGATCGACACGCCGGCCAACGGCGCGGCCGCCACATGGCACACCACGACGCCCGGCCGGGTCATCTTCAACGACGCCATGCCCCGCAAGGCCGTCACCCCGATCGGGGTCGGCGGCCTTCCCGGCAAGCCGATCACCTTCGTCAACCGACAGGTCGACAAGAAGGAACTGGGCCTCATAGTCGACAACCTGGCCCGCCACTACCCCAAGAAGGTGGTGGCCGATTGCCTGGACGCCCTCAAGGACGTCTGCTTCGAGTACGCCAGCCGGTCCGGCCTCACCGTGTCGATCGACGACGTCAAGACACCGGCCGCCAAGGTCGAGATCCTGGAACGCCACGAGAAGGACGCCGAGAAGGTCGAAGCCCAGTTCCGACGGGGCATCATCACCGACGGTGAGCGTCGCCAGAAGGAGGTCGAGATCTGGAACTCGGCCACCTCGGAGGTGACCGCACGGATGGTCGAGGCTCTCGAGGCGGACCAGTCCAACCCGATCGACATGATGGTCAAGTCCGGTGCCCGTGGGAACATGATGCAGGTGCGCCAGATCGCCGGCATGCGCGGCCTGGTGGCCAACCCGCGTGGCGACATGATCCCTCGGCCGATCAAGTCGAACTTCCGTGAGGGCCTTTCGATGCTGGAGTACTTCATCTCCACGCCCGGTGCCCGTAAGGGCCTCGTCGACACCGCCCTGCGTACCGCCGACTCCGGCTACCTGACCCGTCGCCTGGTCGATGTCTCCCAGGAGCTCATCATCAACGACACCGATCCGTTCGAGGCCGAGGGCGCGGTCCGTGGCATCTGGATCGACGGTGTGCGCTCCGACGTGGAGAACCAGCGCTTCTACCTGGAGACCCGCCTGTTCAGCCGAACCCTGGCCGACGAGGTCGTGGTCGCCGATCCCGAGGGGAAGGGCATCGTCCACTCCACGGCGAAGGGCGGTCGCCGGGTCCTGGTTGCCGGCACCATCGTCGGCGAGGTCGAGATGGAGCTCATGCGCGACGACCCCGACGTGGACCGGGTCCGCGTCCTGTCGCCCCTGACGGACGACTCGGCCACCGGCGTGTCGGCCGCCAGCTACGGCATGTCGCTGGCCACCGGCAAGGACATCGAGATCGGCGAGGCGGTGGGCGTGATCGCAGCCCAGTCGATCGGCGAGCCCGGCACCCAGCTGACCATGCGTACCTTCCACACCGGCGGCGTGGTCGGCAAGGACCTCGCCGGCGGCCTCCCGCGGGTCGTGGAGCTCTTCGAGGCCCGTACACCGAAGGGCAAGGCAACCCTGGCACGCATCTCCGGCGTGGTCCGGATCGGCGAGGACGAGGGGCGCGGTCGTGAGATAACCGTGGTTGCCGACGACGGCACCGAGGAGGTCTACACAGTGCCCGGAGTGTCCCGCCTGGAGGTCACGGACGGTCAGGAGGTCAGGGCCGGCGACGCCATCGTCGAAGGGCCCCGCGACCCCAAGGAGCTCCTGGAGATCAAGGGCGTCCGCGAGACCCAGCAGTACCTCGTGGAGGAGGTCCAGAAGGTCTACCGGGACCAGGGCGTGTCCATCCACGACAAGCACATCGAGCTGATCGTGCGGCAGATGACCCGGCGGGTGAAGATCAACAACCCCGGCGAGTCGGACTTCCTGCCCGGCGAGCAGGTCGACCAGCGGCTGTTCGCCGAGACGAACCGAATGCTGGTGGCCGAGAGTCGGCGTCCCGCCGAGGGGCGCCCCGAGCTCATGGGCATCACCAAGGCGTCGCTGGCGACCGACTCGTGGCTCTCGGCGGCTTCCTTCCAGGAGACCACCCGGGTGCTCACCGAGGCGGCCATCGAGTGCCGGAGCGACAAGCTCATCGGGCTGAAGGAGAACATCATCATCGGCAAGCTGGTCCCCGCCGGGACCGGCATGGAGGAGTACCGACGGGTGGTAACCCATGCACCGGACTACAAGCCGATGGACTTCTACTCCTCGGCCGACGAGGAGCAGGACCTCGCCGAATGGCTGGCCGGGCAGGCCGGTTCGGACGAGGACCCCTTCGAAGGCGCCTATGAGGCCGACGTGATCGACCTGGCTGGCGCCGTCGGCGCCCCCGGCGCCGACGCCTCCGATGTCGTGTAGCCGGCCGTGTGACGTCGGTCCGTCCGGACGGACACGTTTGTGAGTGGGGGAGGCCCGCCCATAGACTCGTCCGCTGGCCGGTGCCGCTTCCCGGTCAACCCATCGAAGCCACAGTTTCTTCTCTCTACGAGGTAGGTAAGTGCCCACCATCCAGCAGTTGGTCCGCAAGGGCCGCCAGTCCAAGCGCCGCAAGGAAGCCACGCCGGCCCTGAAGGGAGCGCCCCAGCGCCGTGGTGTCTGCACACGGGTCTACACCACCACCCCGAAGAAGCCGAACTCCGCCCTCCGGAAGGTGGCCCGTGTGCGCCTCACCAGTGGCGTCGAGGTGACGGCCTACATCCCGGGCGAGGGCCACAACCTGCAGGAGCACTCGATCGTGCTCGTCCGTGGCGGTCGTGTGAAGGACCTCCCCGGCGTTCGCTACAAGGTGATCCGGGGAACGCTGGACACCTCCGGTGTGAGCCAGCGGCGCCAGGCTCGCAGCCGTTACGGCGCGAAGAAGGAAGGCTGACTGTGCCACGCAAGGGCCCTGCCGTACGTCGTGAGCTGACCCCTGACCCCATCTACCGGTCCGCCGCCGTCACCCAGCTCGTCAACAAGGTGCTGCAGCGCGGCAAGCGCTCTACCGCCGAGCGCATCGTCTACGCCGCTCTCTCCACGGTCGAGCAGAAGACCGGGAGCGAGCCGGTCGGCACGCTGAAGCGGGCCATCGACAACGTCCGCCCCCAGCTAGAGGTGCGCAGTCGCCGGGTGGGTGGCGCCACCTACCAGGTACCGGTCGAGGTGCGCCCCCGGCGGGCGACCACGTTGGCCGTGCGCTGGCTGGTCAACTACTCCCGCGCCCGTCGCGAGCGCACGATGGCCGAGCGGTTGGCCAACGAGATCATGGACGCCTCCAACGGTCTGGGTTCCTCGGTGAAGCGCCGGGAGGACCTGCACAAGATGGCCGATGCCAACAAGGCGTTCGCCCACTACCGCTGGTGAGCCGCTCCTCCGGGCACACCTCCATCTGATCCCGGTAGCCGACCCCGTCGACCTGGCCGCCGCAGTGCCGCCCCGGCGGCTCCACGCCGCCTGGAGCCCGGGTAGCCCCACGAGACCGACTTTCGAACGAACAGCGAACGACGAGCGAGCAGATGGCGAAGCGACACCCACTCCAGAAGACCCGCAACATCGGGATCATGGCCCACATCGACGCGGGCAAGACCACTACGACGGAGCGGATCCTCTACTACACCGGCGTCAACTACAAGATCGGTGAGGTCCACGACGGCGCAGCCACCATGGACTGGATGGAGCAGGAACAGGAGCGGGGTATCACCATCACCTCCGCCGCCACAAGCTGCTTCTGGAACGACCACCGCATCAACATCATCGACACCCCGGGCCACGTGGACTTCACGGTCGAGGTGGAGCGTTCCCTGCGCGTGCTGGACGGTGCCGTGGCCGTGTTCGACGGTGTGGCCGGCGTGGAGCCCCAGACCGAGACGGTCTGGCGCCAGGCAGACAAGTACAAGGTTCCCCGTATGTGCTTCATCAACAAGATGGACCGCACCGGCGCCGACTTCTACTTCGTGCTGGGCACCATCAGGGAGCGCCTGGGCTGCAACACGGCGGTGGTTCAGCTGCCCATCGGTGCCGAGTCGGGGTTCGCCGGCGTCATCGACCTGGTCGAGATGAACGCCCTGGTCTGGAAGGGCGAGGACCTGGGTGCCACCTGGGACGTCGTGGACATCCCCGAGGACCTCGTGGACACGGCCGACGAGTACCGGGCCTACCTCATCGACGTGCTGTCGGAGTTCGACGAGAACATCCTCGAGAAGTTCGTCGGCGACGAGGACATCACCGCCGCCGACGTGCGCTCGGCGGTGCGGACCGGCACCCTGGCCGGCCACTGCGTGCCGATCCTCACCGGCTCCGCATTCAAGAACAAGGGAGTGCAGACGCTCCTGGACGCGGTGGTGGAGTACCTGCCGTCGCCCATCGACCTCCCGCCCGTCGAGGGCGTGCACCCCAGGACTGGTGACGTCGAGGAGCGCGAGGCCGACGATTCGGCTCCCTTCGCCGCCCTGGCGTTCAAGATCATGACCGACCCCCACGTCGGCAAGCTCGTCTACTTCCGGACCTACAGCGGCATGCTCGACAAGGGCTCCGCGGTGCTGAACACCCGCACCGGCAACAAGGAACGCCTCGGCCGCATCCTCGAGATGCACGCCAACGACCGCGAGGACCGCGACGAGGTACGTACCGGCGACATCGTGGCTGGCATCGGTCTCAAGAACACCCGCACCGGCGACACCCTCTGTGACCCGAACCACCCGATCGTGCTCGAGCAGCTCGAGTTCCCCGAGCCGGTCATCCACGTGGCCGTGGAGCCCCGCTCCAAGGCCGACCAGGACAGGATGGGCAAGGCCTTGGGTGCACTGGCCGAGGAGGATCCCACCTTCACCGTCCGCAGCGACGAGGAGACGGGCCAGACCATCATCGGCGGCATGGGCGAACTCCACCTAGAGGTGCTGGTCGACCGGATGCTCAGGGAGTTCCGGGTCGACGCCAACGTGGGCCGTCCACAGGTGGCGTACCGCGAGACCATCACCAGGCCGGTCCTAGACCACCGCTACACCCACAAGAAGCAGACCGGCGGTTCGGGCCAGTACGCCGAGATCGTGGCCAGCCTCGAGCCCTACACCGAGGACGGGTCGACCTACCTGTTCGAGGACAACGTCCGCGGGGGTCGCATTCCCAAGGAGTACATACCGTCGGTGGACGCCGGCGTGCAGTTGGCGACCACCAACGGCCCGCTGGCCGGCTTCCAGGTCCTGGGCCTGAAGGTCAGCCTGAACGACGGCAAGTCGCACGACGTGGACTCCTCGGAGATGGCGTTCAAGATCGCCGCCCAGGCCTGGTTCCGCGAAGCGATGCGCCTGGCCAGGCCGGTCCTCCTGGAGCCGGTCATGTCCGTCGAGGTCGTCACGCCGGAGAACTACATGGGCGACGTGGTCGGCGACCTCAACGCCCGTCGCGGCAGGGTCGGCCAGCTGGAGGCCCGGAGTGGCAACCAGGTCGTCAGCGCTCAGGTGCCGCTGTCCGAGATGTTCGGGTACGCTACCGATCTTCGGTCGCGCACCCAGGGTCGTGCGACCTACACCATGCAGTTCGACTCGTACCAGCAGACCCCCGGGTCGGTGCAGGAGGAGATCACCCGTCGTATCCACGGCGAGTGACCTCCGCAGGCCCGTCCGGGCAACTCCGAAAATAACCCAAGGAAGTAACGCAATGGCCAAGGCCCACTTCGAGCGGAACAAGCCCCACGTGAACGTGGGCACGATGGGACACATCGACCACGGGAAGACCACCCTGACCGCGGCGATCACCAAGGTTCTCTCCGACCGTGATCCCGACGCCACGCAGTTCACCGAGTTCGACGACATCGACAAGGCGCCCGAGGAGCGGGAGCGGGGCATCACGATCAACGTGAGCCACGTCGAATACGAGACCCCGAACCGGCACTACGCACACGTCGACATGCCGGGTCACGCCGACTACATCAAGAACATGATCACCGGCGCCGCCCAGGTGGACGGTGCGATCCTGGTGGTGTCGGCCGCCGACGGCCCGATGCCCCAGACCCGTGAGCACGTCCTGCTGGCCCGCCAGGTCGGCGTACCGAAGATCATCGTTGCCCTCAACAAGTGCGACATGGTCGACGACGAGGAGCTCCTCGAGCTGGTCGAGCTGGAGGTCCGCGAACTCCTGGACCAGTACGAGTTCCCGGGCGACGACACCCCGATCGTGAGGGTCTCTGCGCTGAACGCCCTGGAGGGTGACGCCGAGTCCGCCGAGCAGATCGTGGACCTGATGAGCCAGGTCGATGAGTACATCCCGACACCCGAGCGCGACGTCGACAAGCCCTTCCTCATGCCGATCGAGGACGTGTTCTCGATCACCGGCCGTGGCACCGTGGTGACCGGTCGTGTCGAGCAGGGCATCGTCAACACCGGTGACAACATCGAGATCATCGGCCTCAAGGACACCCAGAAAACGGTCTGTACGGGCGTCGAGATGTTCCGCAAACTCCTCGACGAGGGTCGGGCCGGCGACAACATCGGAGCCCTGCTGCGCGGCATCGACAAGGACGAGGTCCAGCGTGGCCAGGTCCTGGCCAAGCCGGGCTCGATCACCCCGCACACCAACTTCGAGTCCGAGGTCTACGTGCTGACCAAGGCCGAGGGTGGTCGGCACAAGCCGTTCTTCTCCAACTACCGTCCGCAGTTCTACTTCCGGACCACCGACGTGACCGGCATGATCGAGCTGCCCGAGGGCACCGAGATGTGCATGCCCGGCGACAACACGACCATGACCGTCGAGCTCATCGCTCCGATCGCCATGGACGAGGGCCTGCGCTTCGCCATCCGTGAGGGTGGACGTACCGTGGGTGCCGGCGCCGTCACCAAGATCCTCAAGTAGCCGACCACCATGGCTGCAGGACAGAGGATCCGGATCCGGCTGAAGGCCTACGACCACCAGGTCATCGACCAGTCGACGAAGAAGATCGTCGAGACGGTTCGACGGACCCAGGCCGATCTCAGGGGTCCGGTGCCGCTGCCGACCGAGAAGCACCGCTACACGGTCATCCGTGGCCCCTTCAAGGACAAGGACTCCAGGGAGCACTTCGAGATGCGCATCCACAAGCGCCTGCTCGACATCCTGAACCCTTCGCCCAAGACGGTCGATTCCCTCCAGCGCCTGGACCTACCGGCCGGGGTGGACATCGAGATCAAGATCCAGCAGGTCTGATACCAGCCTGTCGGACGGCTGGCCGACCCGACCTACGGAGCGCCCCTTTGGGGCGCTCCCGTCCGTTCTGGGGTTGGGTCCCCGGCCCCGGGTGTCAGTCCGGGCGCGGTCGATCGCCGTGGCCCCGTCGAAGGCTGCTCTCGGCGATCAGGTGCTCTGACACCTCGTGGCGCTCAGTCTCGGCGGCGATCACCGCCTGGATGGTCGCCGCTGCGGGAAGGGCCAGCAGCGCGCCGACCACGCCCAGGACGGCCGAGCCGGCTATGACCGCTCCAAAGGCCACCGCCACGTGGAGCTTCATGGTGTGGGCGGTGATCCTGGGGGCCAGCAAGTAGTTCTCCACCTGCTGGTAGGCGGCCACCACCGCCATGACCCAGAGGCCGTCCACCGGGTCGCCCAGCAGTGCGATGACGAGTGGGAGGGCGCCCGCTATGTAGGTGCCGACCACGGGCACGAACTGGGACATGACGCCCACCCACAGGGCAAGGGCCAGCGACGACGGCAGCCCGATGACCTCGAAGGCCGCCCAGTGGACCAGCGACGACGCGAGGGCCAGGATGCTTCGGGAGAGGATGTAGCCGCCGGTCTTCTCGATGGCCAGGTCCCAGACCTCCAGCACGTGGCGCTGGTGGCGCTCGGCGAGGAACGAGCACACGATTCGCCGTAACTTCGGCCCCTCGGCCACCAGGTAGAAGGTGAACAGACCGACGGTGAACAGTTGGAACAGCACGTTCACCACCGTCGTCCCGAACCGGGCCAGGTCGTCGGCCACGTTACCCAGTCGCCTAGCGAGGGCGCCGGTGTCGTAGTCGGCCCGCAGGTCGGTCGTGGCGTTCTGGATGCCGAAGCTGTCCTCCAGCCAGCCGTCGATGTCCTCGAGGTAGGTGGGCACGTTCTCGCTGAAGTCGGTGACCTGTTCGGCTAGGAGGCTGCCCACCTGGACGCCGAATCCCCCCACGGCGGCCACCATGGCCAACATCACCAGGGCGGTGCCTGGACCCCGACGGAGGCCGGCTCGTTCCAGCCGGTTGACGGCCGGTTCGAGGGCGAACGACACGAAGAACGACACCAGCAGGACCAGGAGCAGCGGTCGGAGCGCCGATACGACGCCTCGGAGGTACCAGAGGGCGGCGATGCCGACCAGCAGGCTGAGGATGGACCGCCTTGCCCATGGCGGGAGTGTCCTCGTCTCGGAAGCCGGCTCGGTCATGGGTGGTTGCCGTGAGAACGGCGAAATGAAAGCGATTCCACGATCAGATCGACGCTACCGGTCAACCTTTCGGGCGGTGGGGATGCAGCGTGGCGGGCGCCACACGACCTTCATCCGCCGGGTCGGTTGTGGCCCGATCGGAACGGCCGTATCGTTGTCTACTGCGCTCCGGAGGGTCCGGTGCTGCCAACCGACGTCCGATCAGGCGCCAGGTCCCACCAGGGTCTGACGAACCGAACGGCACAACCGAATCACCGCTCCGCCGGGCCATGCCCGTGCGGAGTGTTCGCGTGAATGGCCCACGAACGGGCCAGCCGCCGTTGGGAGTCCACCGGCGCCAGTCGCAGGAGCCATCATGGCCAACAAGGCAGTCGTCGGCATCAAGGTCGGCATGACACAGGTGTGGGATGACGACAACCGCGTCCTTCCGGTCACCGTGCTGCGTGTCAGCCCCAACCGTGTCGTCCAGATCAAGACCACCGAGCGGGACGGCTACACGGCCCTGCAGGTGACCGTCGGCAACAGGGATGCCGGAAGGCTCAACCGCCCGGAGGCCGGCCACTTCGCCGCCGGTGGCGTGGACGCCGGGGACCGCCTCGTCGAGCTACGCCTCGACGACGTCGAGGGCTACGAGGTTGGACAGGAGATCACGGTGGAGTCGCTGGCCGACCTGGGCCACGTCGACGTGACAGCGGTCAGCAAGGGCAAGGGCTTCGCCGGCGTCATGAAGCGCCACGGCTTCAAGGGCCAGCGGGCCTCCCACGGCGCCCACAAGGTCCACCGCAAGCCCGGCGCCATCGGCCAGTGCGCCACCCCGTCGAGGGTGTTCAAGGGCAAGCGCATGCCGGGTCGGATGGGAAACCAGAAGACCACCACGCTGAACCTCCAGATCGTGCAGGCCGATGCCGAGCGTGAGCTGCTCCTGGTCCGCGGTTCGGTGCCCGGTCCCCGTGGCGCCACGGTCCTGATTCGCGACGCGGTGAAGGGAGGCCGGTGATGGCGAAGGTCGACGTCCTCAGCCTGACGGGCGCAGCGGCCGGCTCCGTGGAACTCGACGACCACACGTTCGGCATCCAGCCGAACGTCGCCGTAATGCACCAGGTCGTGACCGCCCAGCTGGCCGCCCGCCGTTCAGGTACCCAGAGCACGCGGACCCGGGCGGAGTCCCGTGGTGGTGGTGCCAAACCGTGGGCCCAGAAGGGCACCGGTCGGGCCCGCCACGGTTCGATCCGTTCGCCGCAGTGGCGCGGTGGTGGCGTGGCCCTAGGCCCGAAGCCCCGGAGCTACGCACAGAAGACCCCCAGGAAGATGATCCGCCTGGCGCTGCGTTCAGCGCTGAGCGACCGTGCTGCCGAGGGCAGGGTCGTCGTGGTCGACGCCTGGAACTTCGATGTACCGAAGACGAAGGACGCCGTGGCCGCCCTGGCTGCCGTCGGCGTCCAGGGTCGGGCCCTGGTGGTGGCCGAGCGCGGCGACGAGATCACCTGGAAGAGCTTCGCCAACCTGGCCGAGGTGCACGTGCTCTCGCCCGGCGAGTTGAACGCCTACGACGTCCTGGTGAGCGACTACGTCGTGTTCACCCGGGCCACCCTGCCCGCCTTCTCTTCACCGGTATCGGCAGATCCGGTGCTCGAGGCGGACACCGATCCCAGCGGGGAGGAAGAAGAGTGAAGGACGCCCGTGACGTCATCGTGAAGCCGGTCGTGTCCGAGAAGTCCTACGCCCTGATGGAGGACCACGTCTACACGTTCGAGGTCGTGAGGTCGGCTTCCAAGCCCGAGATCCGCGAGGCCGTGGAATCGATCTTCGAGGTCAAGGTGCTCAAGGTGAACACCCTCAACCGAGACGGCAAGCGCAAGCGGAACCGAGGCCTCCCCACCTACGGCAAGCGCCCGGACGTCAAGCGGGCATACGTCACCCTCGTCGAGGGTGAGTCGATCGAGTTGTTCGAGGTCTAGACCCATGCCGCAGCGCAAGCGCAAGCCGACCAGTCCCGGCCGCCGGTTCCAGACCGTCGCCGACTTCTCGGACATCACGAAGACCACGCCGGAGCGGTCCCTGACCGAGAAGAAGACCAGCACCGGTGGTCGCAACAACTACGGCCGCAAGACGGCGCGCCACCGCGGTGGCGGCCACAAGCGCCAGTACCGGGTGATCGACTTCCGGCGCAATAAGGACGGCGTGCCGGCCAAGGTGGCTGCCCTCGAGTACGACCCGAACCGCAGTTGCCGGATCCTGCTCCTCCACTACCACGACGGCGAGAAGCGCTACATCCTCGCCCCGAAGGGCGTGCAGGTGGGAGAGACGTTGCAGTCCGGCCATGGCAGCGAGATCAGGTCGGGCAACGCCCTGCCGCTGCGCTACATCCCGGTCGGCACCGTGGTCCACAACGTCGAGATGCAGCCCGGCGGGGGCGGCAAGATCGCCCGTAGCGCCGGTTCCAGCGTCCAGCTGGTCGCCAAGGAGGGCGACTTCGCCACCCTGCGCCTGCCCAGCACGGAGATGCGGCGAGTCCGCATCGACTGCCGTGCCACGGTCGGCGAGGTTGGCAACCAGGAACACGAGTTGACCAAGATCGGGAAGGCCGGTCGCAACCGCTGGAAGGGCGTCCGCCCGCAGACCCGCGGTGTCGCGATGAACCCGGTCGACCACCCACTGGGCGGCGGCGAGGGCAAGTCCTCCGGTGGCCGGCATCCGGTGTCGCCCTGGGGCCAGCCCGAGGGCCGTACCCGCAAGCGGGGCAAGCAGTCCGACAAGATGATCGTGCGTCGCCGCCGTCGGCGCGGGTCGCGGAGGTAATCGGCGATGCCGAGGAGTCTCAAAAAGGGTCCGTTCGTGGACGACCACCTACTCAAGAAGGTGGACGTGTTGAACGCGTCCGGAGAAAAGAGGGTCATCAGGACGTGGTCGCGCCGGTCCACCATCGTGCCCGAAATGGTCGGTCACACGATCGGTGTCCACGACGGCCGCAAGCACGTCCCGGTGTACGTGACCGAGTCGATGGTCGGGCACAAGCTGGGTGAGTTCGCCCCGACCCGGACCTTCCGCTCCCACGCCGGCCAGGAGAAGGGCGGCAACCGCTGATGGTCGCCGCCAAGACCAACGAGCGTCCGGGAACCCGGGCCGTCGTCCGGTACGTCCGCGTGTCGGCCTCCAAGGCCCGCGAGGTACTCGACCTCATCCGCGGCGAGTCGTACGGCCGGGCAGCCGAGATCCTGGCGTTCTCCGAGCGTTCCGTGTCCGAGGTCATCGCCAAGGGCCTCGACTCGGCGGTCGCCAACGCCGAGAACAACGACGGCATCCCGGCCGAGGAACTCCATGTGTCGGCCTGCTACGCCGACGAGGGTCCGACGCTGAAGCGCTGGCGACCCCGTGCCCGGGGACGGGCCACCCGCATCAACAAGCGGACCTGCCACATCACGATCATCGTGAGCCGGTACGACGAGGCGACCCTAGAGGTCCTGCGCGAGCGTGAGGCCTCCAGTGGCCGGGTCGGGTCGAGTGCCCATGCAGCGGAGTCCCGCCGCCAGCGGGTCCAGCGCAGCCGTGCCGCCGCCGAGGAGGCAGCGCACGACCATGACCACGAGGACGATGACGTGGCGCCGGTGGTAGCCGAGTCCGCCGATGCGGCCGAAGACGCCGCTGAGACTGCCGAAGATGCCGCCGAGACCGCCGAAGATGCCGCCGTGGAGAACGACGCCGACGAGTCGGCCGACGACGCTGAGAAAGAGGCCACCTGATGGGCCAGAAGGTCAATCCGTACGGCTTCCGCCTGGGGATCACCACCGACTGGAAGTCGCGGTGGTTCGCCAGTAGGCAGGAGTACGCCGAGAACCTCATCCAGGACTGGAAGGTCCGCGACTACCTCATGACAGAGCTGCCGCACGCAGCCATCAGCCGGGTCGAGGTGGAGCGCACCCGCGACCGGGTCCGCGTCGACGTCCACACCGCACGACCGGGCATCGTCATCGGTCGAAAGGGCACCGAGGCCGACCGCCTGCGGGCCGGTCTGGGTGAGATCACCGGGAACAACAGCGTCCAGCTCAACATCCAGGAGATCAAGGAACCGGAGCTGGACGCGGCCCTGATAGCCCAGGGTGTGGCCGACCAGTTGGCCGGCCGGGTCGCCTTCCGTCGGGCCATGAAGCGCGCCGTCCAGAACGCCCAGAAGGCCGGCGCCCTGGGGATCCGGGTCCAGTGCTCGGGCCGCCTGGGTGGCGCCGAGATGTCCAGGACCGAGTGGTACCGCGAGGGCCGGGTGCCGTTGCAAACGCTGAGGGCCGACATCGACTACGGATTCCGTGAGTCCCGTACCACCTACGGCCGCATCGGCGTGAAGGTCTGGATCTACCGGGGCGACATCCTGCCCTACAAGAGCCTGCTCGAGGACAAGGTCACGAAGGAGGCCGCCATGGCCGTCGGGGAGACGTCAGGGCAGGCCAGGCCACGCACCGTCGTTTCGTCGGCCGCCGCCCGCCGTCGAACCGATGCGGCCGAGGCCACGCAGGCGACCGAGGCCGAGGCCGAGGCCGAGGCCGAGGCACCTATCGCCGAGGCTGAGCCGACACCGCTGGTCAAGGAGGGCGACGCCGAGTTCGAGAAGCTCCTGGCCGAGGAGGAGGCCATCGAGGCCTCCACCCGCGAGGCCCATGAGACACCGCACTTCCGCGGCGGGGACGGTGACTGACCGTGCTGATGCCGAAGAAGGTCCGCCACCGCAAGCACCACCGCGGGCGCCTTAGGGGCACCTCCAAGGGCCAGACCGAGATCACCTTCGGTGAGTTCGGGATCCAGGCCCTCGAGCCGGGCTGGATCACCGCCCGCCAGATCGAAGCAGCCCGTATCGCCATGACCCGCCACATCAAGCGTGGCGGCAAGGTGTGGATCAACGTCTTCCCCGACAAGCCCGTCACCGAGAAGCCGGCCGAGACCCGCATGGGTTCGGGCAAGGGCAACCCGGAGAAGTGGGTAGCCGTGGTGAAGCCGGGTCGCGTGCTGTTCGAGTTGTCCTACCACGACGCCGAGGTCGCCCGGGCCGCCCTGGACCGTGCCATCCAGAAGCTGCCGATCAAGGCGCGCTTCATCGTCCGTGAGGAGGGCTTCTAGCCATGGCGAAGAAGAAGCCACTTGCCGACCTCGGCGATACCGACCTGCGGGAGCGGCTCGGCGATGCCAAGGAGGAACTGTTCAACCTCCGCTTCCAGCTGGTCACCGGCCAGCTCGAGAACCACGCCCGGGTCGGGCGGGTCAAGAAGGAGGTAGCCCGTGTGCTGACCGAGCTGCGGGCCCGTGAGATCGACGCCGCCGAGGCCCTCGAGGCCGCAGGCGAGGAGGTGGCCGACTGATGGCCGAGACGAACGAAGCGACGGCCGAGCGCCCCAACCGCCGCAAGGTGCGTGAGGGCGTTGTGGTGTCCGACGTCCAGGACAAGACCGCGATCATCAAGACGGTCGACCGGGTCCGTCACCGGCGCTACGCCAAGACCGTCCAGCGGACCAAGCGCCTCCACGTCCATGACGAGGAGAACCAGCTGAACGTGGGCGACCGCGTGCGTGTCCAGGAGACCCGTCCCGTCTCCAAGCTCAAGCGCTGGCGCCTGGTCGAGATCCTCGAGAGGGCGAAGTAATGATCCAGCAGGAAACCCGTCTTCGGGTCGCCGACAACTCGGGTGCCCGTGAGGTGCTGTGCATCAAGGTGCTCGGTGGCTCCAAGCGGCGCTACGCCTCGATCGGCGACATCTTCGTGGCCACGGTGAAGGACGCCAACCCGGGTGCGGCCGTCAAGAAGGGCGAGGTCGTCAAGTGCGTCGTGGTGCGCACCAAGAAGGAGTGCCGCCGTCCCGACGGCTCCTACATCCGGTTCGACGAGAACGCCGCCGTGCTCATCAACGACCAGAACCAGCCGCGTGGCACCCGCATCTTCGGACCCGTGGGCCGCGAGCTGCGGGACCACAAGTTCATGCGGATCGTCTCGCTCGCCCCGGAGGTGCTCTGAGATGAAGATCAGGAAGGGTGACAGGGTCCGTGTCATGGCGGGCAAGGACAAGGGCAGGGAGGGCAAGGTGAGCCGGGCCATCCCCGCCGACAACAAGGTGATCGTGGAGGGCGTGAACATCGCCAAACGCCACCAGAAGTCGACCAGTGTGACCATGCAGGGCGGCATCATCGACAAGGCCATGCCGGTCGACGCCTCCAACGTGGCCATGCTGAGCCCGTCCGACGGCCGTCCGACCCGCATCGGGTACAGGTTCAACGACGCCGGCGACAAGGTCCGGATCTGCAGGCGGACGGGGGTGGACCTCGATGGCTGACACCGTGACGGCGAGCGTGCGTCTGCGTGAGCGCTACTCGGCCGAGATCCGCGATTCGCTGAAGGAGGAGCTGGGCCTGACGAACGTGATGCAGGTTCCCCGGCTGGAGAAGATCGTGGTCAACATGGGCGTCGGCGACGCCGCCCAGCAGGCCAAGCTCCTGGACGGGGCGGTGAGCGACCTCGAGGCCATTACCGGCCAGAAGCCGATCATCACCCGGGCCCGGATGTCGATCTCGAACTTCAAGCTCCGCGAGGGCCAGGCCATCGGGGCCAAGGCGACCCTCCGCGGTGACCGCATGTACGAGTTCCTGGATCGCCTAATCACGTTGGCGATTCCCCGGATCCGCGACTTCCGGGGCCTAAACCCCCAGTCGTTCGACGGCAACGGGAACTACACGTTCGGCGTGACCGAACAGTTGATCTTCCCGGAGGTCGACTACGACAAGGTCGATCGAACCCGGGGAATGGACATCACGATCGTGACGTCCGCGTCCGACGACGTCAGTGGGCGGGCACTGCTCACGGCGTTCAAGTTCCCGTTCCGAAAGGAAGGGCAGTAGTGGCCAAGAAAGCACTGGTCAACAAGCAGCAGAAGACCCCGAAGTTCAAGGTTCGGGCCTACACGCGTTGCCGACGTTGTGGTCGGCCGCGTTCGGTCTACCGGGCCTTCAACCTCTGTCGGATCTGCCTTCGGAACATGGCCCATGCGGGAGAGATCCCCGGGCTTACGAAGTCGAGTTGGTGAGGAGGATCTGACATGACCATGACCGATCCCGTCGCCGACATGCTGACGCGTATCCGCAACGCCAACCAGGCGATGCACGACGGCGTGAAGATGCCGTCGTCCAAGCAGAAGGTGGCGCTCGCCGACATACTCAAGACCGAGGGCTACATCCGCGACTACGCGGTGTCCGATTCGACGACCGGCCCCGGCAAGATGCTGACCATCGAGATGAAGTACTCCTCCGAGAGGGAGCGCGTCATCAGCGGTGTGAAGCGGGTGTCCAAGCCGGGCCTGCGCATCTACAGCGCTTCCAACAGGATCCCGCGGGTACTGGGTGGTCTCGGCGTCGCCGTGATCTCCACCAGCCGCGGGCTGATGAGCGACCGCGAGGCTCGCCGCCGGAGGATCGGCGGCGAGGTCCTCTGCTACGTCTGGTAGGGGAGGCAGGACATGTCCAGAATCGGAAAGGCTCCCATCACCGTGCCGTCGGGCGTCGAGGTCTCAATCGACGGCCGTCAGGTGGCAGTCAAGGGCCCCAAGGGCGCCCTGGACCTCGAGGTGCCCGGTGACATCACCGTGCGTCGTGACGGCGAGGAGATCGTCGTCGAACGGCCGGACGACCAGCGGCAGAACCGGGCCCTGCACGGCCTGACGCGTTCGCTGGTCAACAACATGGTCGTCGGCGTGTCCGAGGGCTTCGCCAAGGAGCTCCAGATCGTCGGCATCGGCTACCGCTGCATCGCCAAGGGCTCAGATGTTCTCGAGCTGCAGCTCGGCTTCAGCCACGCGATCGAGGTCAGGGCGCCGGACGGCATCTCCTTCGACGTCCCGGAGCCCACCCGCATCATCGTGTCGGGCCCCGACAAGCAGGTCGTCGGCCAGGTGGCCGCCGACATCCGTTCGTACCGCAAGCCGGAGCCCTACAAGGGCAAGGGCGTGCGGTACCTCGGTGAGCACGTGGCCCGCAAGGCTGGAAAGGCGGCGAAGTGAGCAACGTCGATCGTTACAGGGCGCGCCAGCGCCGTCACCGCCGGATCCGCAAGTCGGTCCAGGGGACCGCGGCGCGGCCCCGTCTGGCGGTGTTCCGCTCGTCGCGTCACATCACGGCACAGGTCATCGACGACCAGACCGGGCAGACGGTGGCAGCCGTGTCGACCCAGCAGGCCGGCGTGGCCGACGGGGTGACGGGCGTGGCCGCCGCGACCGAGGTCGGCCGCCTCGTAGCCGAGCGGGCCCGGGAAGCCGGGATCGCCACCGTGGTGTTCGACCGCGGTGGCTACAAGTACCACGGCCGGGTGGCGGCGCTCGCCGATGCCGCCCGCGACGCCGGATTGGAGTTCTAAGTGGCACAGCACACAAACGACGAGGCGTCTCTCCGGGAGTCTCGGGTCATCCACATCAACCGCGTGGCGAAGGTCGTCAAGGGCGGTCGCCGGTTCTCCTTCACCGCCCTGGTGGTTATCGGCGACGGTGCCGGACGGGTCGGCCTGGGCTACGGCAAGGCCAAGGAGGTCCCGCTGGCAATCCAGAAGGGGACCGAGGAGGCCAAGCGCAACCTGTTCAGCGTGCCGCGGACCGGCTCGACCATCATCCACCCCGTCCTGGGGGTCATGGGTGCTGGTCGTGTCCTGCTCCGGCCCGCCGCCCCCGGTACCGGGGTGATAGCCGGTGGAGCCGCCCGCGCCATCCTGGAGGAGGCCGGTATCCACGACGTCCTGTGCAAGTCACAGGGTTCGGCGAACCACATCAACGTGGCCAGGGCCACCATCGCAGGACTCAAGGCGTTGCGCCGGCCCGACGAGATCGCCCGCCTGCGGGGCCTGGATCCCGAGGAGTTCGTCCCGAGCGCCCTGCTCGAGTCCTATCGCCGCACCGAGGCCGGTGTCGGCGCCACCAGCGGTTCGGACGGTGAGTGACATGGCACAGCTCATCGTCACCCAGGTACGGAGTGGTATCGGCGCCAAGCCCAAGGCACGGGGAACGCTGCGCGCCCTGGGTCTGGGACGCATCGGCCGCAGCAACACCCTGCCCGACCGTGGCGAGATCCGGGGCATGATCGCCCGGGTCCCGCACCTGGTCGAGGTCGAGGAGGTCGACTGAGATGAAGGTCCACGATCTGAAGCCGGCCCCCGGGTCCACGAAGCGCGCCAAGCGCGTAGCCCGCGGCATCGGAGGCAAGGGCGCCAAGACGGCCGGCCGTGGCATGAAGGGCCAGCGGGCCCGCAACACCGTGCGCGTCGGCTTCGAGGGCGGACAGATGCCGTTCCACCAGCGGATTCCGAAGCTCAAGGGTTTCAAGAACCCGTTCCGCGTGGAGTACCAGGCGGTGAACCTCGACACCCTCGAGTCCTGCGGGCTGGACGAGGTCTCGCCCGAGACCCTGCACGCCAAGGGCCTGGTCGGCAAGAAGTCTCTGGTCAAGGTGCTGGGCCGCGGTGAGCTCACCCGGGCGGTGACCGTGAGGGTGCATGCCTTCTCGTCGTCCGCCGAGGCCGCCATCACCGCCGCCGGTGGCAGTGTCGAGAAGCTTCCGCTGCCGTTCGCAGTGCGGCCTCCTGCTTCCGGCAACGCCCTGATGAACCGCTGACCGGCTCGAAGCCGACCGGTCCCACATACCCAGACGATCGACAGGAGTCCACGTGCTCTCCAGCATGCTGAACATGTTCAGGGTGGCCGATCTGCGCAAGCGGATCGTCTTCACCCTCCTCATGATCCTGCTCTACCGGATCGGTGCGTTCATGCCGGCCCCGGGCATCGACGTCGAGCAGGTGCAGCTGTTGCGCGACCGTGCGGACCAGGGCGGCGTGCTGGCATTCATGCAGCTCTTCTCCGGTGGCTCGCTGACCAGCTTCGCCGTGTTTGCCCTGGGCGTGATGCCGTACATCACGGCGTCGATCATCATGCAGGTTCTCGGCGTGGTGGTGCCTCGCATCGAGCAGTGGCAGCAGCAGGGAGCGGTCGGCCAGCGCAAGATCACCCAGTGGACCCGCTACCTGACGGTGGTCATCGCCGTCATCCAGTCCACGAGCTTCGCCTTCCTGTTCAACGACAGGGGCAACTCGATTTCCGGCCAGTCGGGTGCGAACCTGCTGCCCAACTTCCACATCGGCACGGTGAGCGTGGTCGTCCTGACGCTGACCGCCGGTACGGCGCTGCTCATGTGGATGGGCGAGCTGATCACCCAGAAGGGGATCGGCAACGGCATGTCGCTGCTGATCATGATCTCGATCGTGAGTGGCTTCCCCGCCCAGGGTTCGCTGATCCAGGCCGAGAACGGCTCGGTGGCCCTGGCCATCGTGTTGGCCGTGCTGGTCAGCCTCGTGGCGGCAATCGTGTTCATCGAGCAGGGCCAGCGCCGTATCCCGGTGCAGTTTGCCAAGCGGGTGGTCGGGCGTCGGATGTACGGCGGCCAGAACACCTACATCCCGCTGAAGGTGAACCAGTCGGGTGTGATCCCGATCATCTTCGCCTCGTCGGTCCTCTACCTGCCGGTGCTGATCGCCGCCGCCCTGCCGTGGGAGGGCTTCCGCGGCTGGATCGACGACAACCTGGCCCAGCCGGACAACGTCTTCTACTTCACGATCACCGGCCTCCTGATCGTCGGCTTCGCGTACTTCTACACGGCGATCACGTTCGATCCCGTGAAGCAGGCCGACACCATCCGCAAGCAGGGCGGCTTCGTACCCGGTATCCGGCCCGGCTACCAGACCGAGCGGTACCTGGCCAGGATCCTGTCCCGGATCACCCTGCCAGGTGCCCTGTTCATCGCCGGCGTGGCCCTGATCCCATCCATCCTCATCAACGTCTTCCTGGACACCAGTGCCGGCGTGGGCTCGGGCGGTGCGGCCGGGTTCGGCTTCATAGGCATCTCGATCCTGATCGCGGCCGGCGTGTCGCTGGAGACGATGAAGCAGGTCGATTCCCAGCTGACGATGCGCAACTACGAGGGCTTCCTCAAGTAGTCATGACCGCAGTCCATCTCGTCATCCTCGGCCGCCAGGGGTCGGGAAAGGGCACACAGGCGGCCCGGCTCGTCGAGCTCTACCGCCCGATCCACGTCTCCACCGGCGACATGCTGCGCGCCGCGGTGGCCGCCGGGACCGAGTTGGGCCTGCAGGCCAGGGCCCTGATGGACGCCGGCGACCTGGTGGGTGACGACCTGATCAACGGGATCGTGTCCGAGCGCCTCGCCCAGCCCGACGTCGCCGAGAACGGCTTCCTCCTCGACGGCTATCCCCGCACCCCCGACCAGGCAGCCGCGATGGAGGTGTTCCTGGTAGAGGCAGGTACGCCCCTGGATGCTGCGGTGAACCTGGACGTCCCGGTCGACGAGGTCACGGCCCGCATGCTGGCGCGGGGGAGGGCCGATGACACCGAGGAGGCCATCCGGCGGCGCCTAGCCCTGTACGAATCCGAGACCGCCCCGCTGCTGGCCTGGTTCGCCGACCGGGGACTGCTCGACGTGGTCGACGGCCTGGGTGACGTCGACGTGGTCTTCGGCCGCCTCGCCGACGTCATCGACGGCCGCATGAGCGTCGCAGACGCGTCGTGACCTGCGGTTCTGTCCGTCACACCAGGCGTAGCGGGTTGGACCACCGGGGGCCCTGCGATAGCGTTGTCCACTGGCTTGTGCCGGGTCTGCGCCCATGGGAGCGGACCTCGAGCCTCGGAGTCCCCACTCCACCGTTTAGTCCGTGACTACCAGGAGCACCACACTGCAGAAGCCCAAGGAAGACGCGATCGTGCTGGAGGGCAAGGTTCTGGAACCCCTGCCCAACGCCATGTTCCGGGTCGAACTGGAGAACGGCCACAACGTCCTGGCCCACATCTCCGGGAAGATGCGGATGCACTACATCCGGATCCTTCCGGGCGACCGCGTCCAGGTGGAGCTCACCCCGTACGACCTCCAGCGGGGTCGGATCACATACCGCTACAAGTAGCCCGCTGGCCGGGACACGAGAGAGAACAGCATGAAAGTCCGAACAAGCGTCAAGCGAATCTGTGAGAAGTGCCGGGTGATCCGGCGTCACGGTCGCGTCCAGGTCATCTGCACCAACCCCCGTCACAAGCAGCGTCAGGGCTAGAGGAACTCAGGCATGGCACGAATTTCCGGAGTCGACGTCCCCCGCGAGAAGCGGGTCCTGATCTCGTTGACCTACATCCACGGCATCGGCCGGTCCTCCGCGGCGAACGTCTGCGAGGCCACCGGCGTCGATCCCACTACCCGGGTGAGTGACCTCAGCGACAACGAGGTCACGGCGATCCGCGCGTTCATCGACCAGCAGCTGAAGGTCGAGGGCGACCTCCGCCGTGAGGTGTCCCAGAACATCAAGCGGAAGATGGACATCGGCTGCTACCAGGGCCTGCGCCACCGTCGCGGCCTGCCGGTCCGCGGTCAGCGCACCCACACCAATGCCCGGACCCGCAAGGGACCGCGCAAGACGGTCGCCAACAAGAAGCAGGTCACGACGTAATGGCTAAGCCGTCCGCCGGGGGTCGACGCCCCCGCAAGAAGGAACGGAAGAACGTCCCGCACGGCGTGGCGCACATCAAGAGTTCCTTCAACAACACGATCATCACCATCACCGACCAGGGTGGGAACACCCTGGCGTGGGCATCGGCCGGCAACGTCGGCTTCAAGGGCTCCCGCAAGTCGACGCCCTTCGCCGCCCAGATGGCCGCCGAGCAGTGCGCCCGGAGCGCCATGGAGCACGGCATTCGCAAGGTCGACGTGGTGGTCCGCGGTCCGGGTTCCGGACGGGAGACCGCCATCCGCACCATCCAGAACACGGGCATCGAGGTGACCGGCATCAAGGACGTCACCCCGATTCCCCACAACGGCTGCAGGCCGCCCAAGCGACGGAGGGTCTGAGGATGTCCCGCTACACAGGCCCCAAGGCCCGGGTCTCCCGGCGCCTGGGCACCAACATCTTCGGCACCAAGGGTGAGGTGGTGGCGCTGGACAAGCGTCCGTACCCCCCCGGGGAGCACGGCCGTACCCGGCGTCGGGGCAACCCGTCCGAGTACCTGCTGCAGCTCCAGGAGAAGCAGAAGGCACGCTTTTCCTACGGCCTCACCGAGAAGCAGTTCCGCCGGGTCTACGAGGAGGCCAGCCGCCGTCAGGGCGTGACCGGCGAGAACATGCTCCGGTTCCTGGAGCTGCGCCTGGACAACGTGGTCTACCGGGCCGGCATGGCCGCCACCCGCGCCCAGGCACGCCAGCTCGTCAACCACGGCCACGTCGACGTGAACGGTCGCCGGGTGGACATCCCCAGCTACCGCTGCAAGAAGGGCGACGTCGTCGTCCTGCGCGCCAAGGCACGCAAGATGATCGTCGTCCAGTGGAACATCGATGTCCTGGACCGCCAGTCCCCGGCCTGGCTGGAGATGGGGGACAACGGCCACGAGGTCACCGTCCGCGAGCTGCCGGTCCGCGACCAGATCGACGTGCCGGTCCGCGAGCAGCTCATCGTCGAGCTCTACTCGAAGTAGTAACCGGCCCGCCACGAGCCGAAACCCATACCCGCAACAGGCAAGAAGGACATTCCATGCTGGTCATTCAGCGACCGACCGTCGAAGCGGTCGACGAGGCCGAGGGCAACCGTCAGCAGTTCTCGATCGGCCCGCTCGAGCCGGGATTCGGCCACACCCTGGGCAACTCGCTCCGCCGTACCCTGCTGTCGTCCATTCCAGGCGCAGCGGTCACCCAGATCAAGTTCGATGACGCACTGCACGAGTTCGGCACCATCGACGGGGTCGTGGAGGATGTCACCGACATCGTCCTGAACCTGAAGGACGTAGAGCTGCGCTGCCACAGCGACGAGCCGGTGACGCTGCGCGTCGACGTGCGTGGCGCTGCCGAGGTCACCGCCTCGGCACTCGAGACCAACGAGCAGGTCGAGGTCCTGAACCCGGGCCTGCACCTGGCCACGGTGACGGCCAAGGGCCGCCTCGCCCTCGAGCTGACCGTCGAGGTCGGCCGTGGCTACCTCGGGTCGGATCGTTCCAGCGGCGATGGCGTCATCGGCGTCATCCCCGTGGACGCCCTGTTTTCACCGGTGCGTCGGGTGTCGATCGACGTGGAGCCCGTCTCCGTCGGTCAGGCTCAGGACATGGACCGGCTGGTGCTGGACATCACCACCGACGGCTCGCTGACCCCGCGCGACGCCCTGGCCTCGGCCGGCGCCACCCTGCGGACCCTCGTGCAGCTGGTCGAGGACATGAGCGACGAGGCCCGTGGCCTGGAGCTCGGCGAGACGGAGGAGTTGGGCGGAAGCTCACCGGACCTGGACCTCCCCATCGAGGACCTGGACCTCTCCGAGCGTCCCCGCAACTGCCTCAAGCGGGCACAGGTCGACACCATCGGCCAGTTGCTGGACAAGACCGAGGACGACCTCCTGGCAGTCACCAACTTCGGCCAGAAGTCGCTGGACGAGGTCATCGAGAAGCTGGACGAGCGCGGTCTGGCGCTCCGGGTGAGGAACTGACCCCATGCCCGCCACCCCCAGGAGGGGCCGTCGCTTCGGTGGCAGTTCCGCACACCAGAAGTCGATGATGGCCAACCTGGTCGCCTCGCTCATCGCCGCCGAGGCGATCACGACCACCGAGGCGAAGGCCAAGGCTCTCCGCCCCATCGCGGAGAAGATGATCACGAAGGCCAAGAAGGGCGGCCTGCACAACCACCGCCAGGTGGTGTCGTTCCTTCGTGACCGGGAGATGGCGGCCAAGCTGTTCGACGACATCGGACCGCGCTACACCGACCGGCCCGGTGGCTACACCCGGATCCTGAAGGTGGGCCCGCGCCACGGCGACAACGCGCCGATGGCGCGCATTGAGCTGGTCTGAGCCCGCCCGTCATGCGGGTCCGGGGAGGCGTCGCCTACGACGGAGCCCCGTTCCACGGTTTCGCCCCCAACGCCGGCGTTCCCACAGTCGCCGGCCTCCTGGACGAGGCGCTCTCCCGCGTGCTGCGGACCCGGGTGGTCGTCGCCTGCGCAGGCCGTACCGACCGGGGGGTCCACGCCGTCGGCCAGGTCATCAGCTTCGATGCCCCCGACGACGTCGACCTGGATCTTCTGCGGCGGTCGGTGAACCGGCAGTGCGGCCCGTCGGTGGTGGTATCCACGCTGCAGCGGGCTCCGGACGACTTCGACGCCCGGTTCAGCGCCACCGGGCGGACCTACAGGTACCGGATCCTGAACCGTCCTGATGCCGACCCGTTCACCACGTCACGAGTCTGGCACGTTTCCGATGCCCTCGACCTGGAGGCCATGGAGGCCGCCACGGCCCACCTCGTGGGCGAGCACGACTTCTCGTCGTTCTGCCGGCGGCGCCCACCCCTACCGGATGGCACGGCTGCGACCATGGTGCGCCGGATCACCGGTGCGTCCTGGCGGCGGTTGGCCGACGACCTGTCGGGTGTGGAACTGCTGGAGTTCGAGGTCTCGGCGTCGGCCTTCTGCCACCAGATGGTCAGGTCGGTGGTCGGCACCCTGGTCGAAGTGGGGCGGGGCCGCCTGGCTGCCGGCTCCATTCCCGGGATCCTGGCCGCCTGTGACCGTCGGGCGGCCGGGGAACCGGCGCCGCCCGGTGGCCTGACCTTCTGGTCCGTGGCCTACCCGGAGGAGGGCGGCGCGTCCTACTCCGGCGGCGCTCCGGAGGTCGGTTGAGACCGGCGGAAACCCAGCTATGGCGCGTGTCTCACCGGGTCCCGGCGGGTTGCCGGTGGGGGGAGGCGGCCCTAGCCTTGGTCCCCGGTCCGATCGCGCCCGGTTTCGGCGCTGATCCCCGGTGGTCGAACCGGCCTCCGTGGTCCTCATCCAGTGTTCTCTCCACGAAACAGGTGGTTTCCGTGTCCACGTACACCCCCAAGGCCAGCGAGATCCAGCGTGCCTGGCACGTCGTCGACGCCGATGGTCTGATCCTCGGACGTATGGCGTCTGGGGTGGCGGCGATTCTCCGCGGCAAGCACAAGCCGACCTTCGCCCCCCACATCGACACCGGTGACCACGTCGTGATCATCAACGCCGACAAGGTCGTCCTGACCGGCGCCAAGGCGACCGACAAGAACGTCTACGACCACTCCGGGTATCCGGGCGGTCTCCGCACCCGGTCCTACGGCGAGTTCCTGGCGTCGAAGCCGGAGGAGGCGGTCCGTCGGACCATCCGGGGCATGCTCCCCAAGAACCGCCTGGGTCGCCAGCAGATCACCAAGTTGAAGGTCTACCGCGGTGCCGACCATCCGCACGAGGCTCAGCAGCCGCAGCCGCTGGCCCTCGACCACGCCCGGGCCCGCACGGCCTGAACCAGGAGCCTCCGATGTCCAGCCCCCTCATCCAGTCCACCGGTCGTCGCAAGCGGTCGGTCGCCCGTGTCCGGCTCCGTCCCGGTACCGGCAACGTGACGGTGAACGGCCGCACGGCCGAGGACTACTTCCCGTCGGAGAGCCACCGCCTGGTGTTCATGGAGCCGCTCCGGGTCACGGCGACCGAGGGCGCATACGACATCGACGTGACGCTCCACGGTGGTGGTGTGAGTGGCCAGGCCGGTGCCATGCGGCTCGGCATCTCCCGCGCGCTGGAGGCCCTTGAGCCCGAGCGCCGTCCTGCCCTGAAGCAGGCGGGCCTCCTGACGCGGGATGACCGCAAGAAGGAGTCCAAGAAGTACGGCCTCCACAAGGCCCGCAAGGCGCCGCAGTACTCCAAGCGCTGAGCGGCGGCCCGACGTCCGGTCCGGCTTCTACGCTGCCCTGCATGGCAGGAGCAGGGGTCCCTCCAGCGGGCCTCCGATTCGGTACCGATGGCGTACGCGCCCGTGCTGGCACGCGACTCGACGAACCGGTCGTCCGCGCCCTCGGGGCGGCCGCCGCAGGGTTTCTGGGGGCCGACCGGGTGTTCGTCGGCCGTGACACGCGGGAGTCCGGGCCGGGCCTGTCCCGGGCACTTGCGGAGGGGCTGTCCGCCGGTGGCCTGGACGTGGTGCAGATGGGCGTGGTCCCGACACCGGCCGTTGCCCATGCCGCCGCCGCCGGCGCCGCCGCTGCCGCCATGGTCTCGGCGTCGCACAACCCGTGGCAGGACAACGGGGTCAAGCTGTTCTCGGCCGGAGGGTTGAAGCTGGACGATGCCGTTCAGGCCGCCGTGCAGGACGCCTGGGACACGACGCCCCGACTCGAGGACCCGGTCCCGGTCGACGGATGGTCGGACGAAGCATCCACCGAGGCCTCCCGCCACTGGGTGGACGCCGTGGTGGCGTCCGTGCGACCCGGAGCCCTGGCCGGTCTGGGCCTCGTCGTGGACTGCGCCAACGGTGCCACCTCGTCGTTGGCTGGCGGCGCGTTGGCCCGCCTGGGGGCCGACGTCACGGTGATCAACTCCGAACCCGACGGGCGGAACATCAACGAGGGCTGTGGGTCGACCCGTCCCGGTGGACTGCAGGCCGCCGTGCTGGCCCTCGGGGCCGACGCCGGCCTGGCCCTTGACGGCGACGGCGACCGGGTGGTGGCCGTGGGCGACGACGGGAGGCTGCTGGACGGCGACGACCTGCTGGCCGTCTGTGGGGTGGACCGCAACGAGCGGGGAACCCTGCCCGGTTCCACGGTGGTGGTGACCGTCATGGCCAACCTGGGGCTCCGACGGGCTCTGGACGACCACGGGATAGCCGTCCACGAGACGGCGGTTGGCGACCGGTACGTGCTGGAGGCCCTGGAGGCCAACGGGTGGTCGCTGGGCGGCGAGCAGTCGGGACACGTGATCTTCCGGGACCTGGCCACGACGGGCGACGGCCTGCTCACCGGGATCCAGGCCCTCGACGCAGCCAGGCGGGCCGACCGGTCTCTGGGTGGTCGCGCGGCCGACCTGGTGGTCCGTGCCCCGCAGGTGCTGCATGCCGTCCCCGTGGTCGGCGACGCAGCGGCCCTGGTGGCGGTGCTGGCGGGCGAGATCGCTGCGGCCGCCGCGGATCTGGGTGATGCCGGACGGTTGCTGGTGCGTCCGTCTGGCACCGAACCGGTGGTGAGGGTGATGGTCGAGGCATTCGACGCGGGCACTGCGTCGGAGGTGGCCGGGCGCCTCGTTGAGGCTGTCGAGCGGGCTGACCGAACCTGAGCCCGTAGAATTCCTAGAGTTGTCGCGCTGGCCGTCGAATCGGTTCGGCGGGACGGAAAGGGCAGAGACCAGGACACATGTGCGGCATCATCGCGGTCCTCCGCCGTCCCTCCGGTCGAGCCGTTCCCGGCTCCGACGACGTCCTCGCACCGCTCGTCGCCGCCGTGGACCTCCTGGGCACGGCGGATCCGTCCCGGCTGTCCGACGCCGCCGATCTGCTCGAGGGGGCTGACCGCCTGTTGGGCGGGGTTCCCGGACTCCTGGCCCTGGATCGGGATCCCTCGTTGGTGGGGCGCGTCACGGCCACCCTGGCCGTGGCTCCAAGGCTACTCGTCGGCTTCGAAGAGGTGCTCGGGGAGTCGACCGACGTGGAGGAGGCCAACGCCGCCCTGGTCCGGGTGCGGGACGCCCTGTGGTCCGTCACCCGGGACCGCCTTGGAACGCATGCGGGTGTGGCGTCCCTGCGCAGTGCGGCTCCCGCGCCCAGCGACGCCGGCCTGGCAGTGTTGCTGTCCACCCAGCAGGCCCTGTCGGCGATAGACCGCCTGGAGGTCCGCGGCCGGGATTCTGCCGGTCTCCAACTCACCCTTTGGGACCACGGCCTCGATCCGGCCGACCCGGCGGTCGTGGCCCGCACGGCGGATCCCCTGCACCGCACGGGCAGCGTGCGGGTCCTGGACGGTGGCGGCCTGGCCTTCGTGGTGAAGGTGGCTGCCGAGATCGGTGAGCTGGGTGACAACACGGCGGCGCTACGCGGCGCCCTGGCCGCCGACGGGCTGCTGGCCCGGGCCCTGGCGGCACCGGCCGTCGAGGGATCGCTGCTGGGCCACACCCGTTGGGCCAGCGTGGGCCTCATCTCCGAACCCAACGCACACCCGCTGGACTCCACCCGGGCCGACGGCGAGCCGTCAGGCGTGGTCACGGCGGTCCAGAACGGGGACGTGGACAACCACGTCGACCTGGTGGTCGCGGAGGGCCTCAGCGTGGCGCCCGAGATCACCACCGATGCCAAGATCGTGCCCACCCTGTGTGCCGCCCACCTCGCTGCCGGCCACGACCACCGCGAGGCCTTCCGGCGGACCGTGAGCGTGATCGAGGGTTCGCTGGCGATCGGCGCGGTGGTCGGGGACGCTCCGGGCCGGCTCCTGCTGGCCCTGCGGGGAAGTGGCCAGGGCCTCTATGTCGGCCTGGCCGAGGACGCCTTCGTGGTGGCCAGCGAGCCCTACGGGGTGGTGGAGATGACCGGCCGGTACCTGCGGATGGAGGGCGAGACGCCAGCCGACCCGGCTGACCCGGCGGCCAGCAGGGGCCAGATCGTGGAGTTGGAGGCGGCCCTGGCCGGCACGGTCGAGGGGATCCGCCGCCGGTCCTACGACGGTCGGGACCTGCCGGTGGGTGGCGACGACCTGACCGGGGCGGAGATAACCACCCGTGACATTGACCGGGGCGACCACCCACACTTCCTGTTGAAGGAGATCGGCGAGTCCCCGGCGTCGGTCCGGTCCACCCTCCGGGGCCGTCTGGCGGGCGATGCCGCGGGTGGGTTCGAGGTCCGCCTGGGGGTGGCGTCGTTGGGCGAGGGCCTGCGCGCCGACCTGGCTTCGGGGGCGATCCGTCGGGTGCTGGTGATCGGCCAGGGGACCGCCGCGGTGGCCGCGATGGCTGTGGCCAGGTCGCTGGCCGACGAGCTGGCCGGGTCGGGCATCGAGGTGGATGCCCTGCCGGCCACCGAGCTCTCGGGCTTCGGGCTCTCGCCGGACATGGCCGACGTCATGGTCGTGGCCATCAGCCAGTCGGGCACCACCACCGACACGAACCGCACAGTCGACCTGGTGCGGTCCCGCGGGGCCCGGGTGGTGGCCATCGTGAACCGTCGTAACAGCGACCTCGTGGACCGGTCGGATGGCGTGCTGTACACGTCGGACGGCCGGGACGTCGAGATGAGCGTGGCCTCCACCAAGGCCTTCTACGCCCAGGCGGTGGCCGGCGTGCTGCTGGCCGTGGCGGTGGCCGACGCCGCCGGGCTGCCGGGATCACCGGAGCGGTCCGAGGTGCTGGCGGGCCTCCAGGGCCTGCCCGATGCCATGGACGACGTGCTGGCCATGCGGGACCGGATTGCCGAGATCGCCGAACGGCACGCTCCGGCCCGTCGCTACTGGGCGGTGGTGGGCAGTGGTCCGAACCTGACAGCGGCTCGGGAGATCCGGATCAAGCTCTCGGAGCTCTGCTACAAGTCGATCGCCGCGGATGCCACCGAGGACAAGAAGCACATCGACCTGTCGGCCGAGCCGATGATCCTGGTGTGCGCCACGGGGCTGGTGGGCTCGACTGCCGACGACGTGGCCAAGGAGGTGGCCATCTACCGGGCCCACAGGGCCGCACCGGTGGTCGTCGCCGACGCAGGCTCGTCCCGGTTCGCCGGGGCTCTGGACGTCATCGCAGTACCGCAGGTCCACCCCAGCCTGGCCTTCCTGCTGTCGGCGATGGTCGGCCACCTTTTCGGGTATGAGGCGGCCAGGGCCATCGACGCCCAGGCACGACCCCTCCGGAAGGCGCACGCGGCGATCGAGCACGAGGCGCAGCGACGCCAGTCCACGGCCGCCGAGCCCGGCGAAGCGGCCGACGGCACCCTGCTGGAGGACCTCAGGGTGGCGGCATCCGCCTTCTTCGACGAACTGCGCAGCGGACGCCTGAACGGCAACCTGGAGGCTTCTACCGCCGTGCGCCTCTCGACACACTTCCGGTTCGCCCTGGGCGACGTGCCGTTGGAGTCGTACCAGCTGGAGTTCGGACGGGTCGGGACACCGGCGCTGGTCCTGGACGACCTGGCCGCCTCGCTGACGGTGGCCATCGAGGAGCTCACCCGCCCCATCGATGCCATCAAGCACCAGGCCAAGACGGTGACCGTGGGTATCTCCCGTACCGACGAGACGCTCTTCGAGGCCCGCCTGGCCCGCGTGGTCTTGGACGCCGGCACCCCCCGGGACTCCCTCAGCTACCGGACGCTGCGTGTGCTGGTCGCCTTGGATCCGGCGGTGGCCGAGGTGGTGGGCTTCACCCGCTACCGGGTGGACGGGCTGGACGGACCTGTGCCCACGGTGGCGATCATGGACCGAGGTGGCGTGTCTATCGGGATCCCGTCGCGCACCGACCGCGATCCCACCCTGCGGGGCACCAAGCACCGCGTTGCCGTCGAGCGCGACGTGCTGGTGACTCGCGGTGCCCGCGACGACCGGACCATCGTGCTGGTCCCCGAGGTGAAGGACCGGGAGACGGTCGGCCTCACCCTGTTGCACGTGGTGCTGCGTGATCGCCTGGCGCCGGACGTCCTGCGCGGCGTTCTCCAGGGGTACGACAACCGCTACGGCGCTGTGCGCGATGCCGTGTGCGAGACCGAGCCCGACCTGCGCGACGACCTTCTGGCCGAGTTGCCCGTGGTGGACCTGCTGACCGAGCCGGTGCTGGTCGTAGCAGACCGGCTGCGGGACTGATCGGCCGACCGTGGTGCCTGGTCGATGATCGGGATCGGCGTCGACCTGGTCGACATCGACCGCTTCCGGCGGTCGTTGGAGCGGACGCCGTCGTTGCGGGACCGGCTCTTCCGCCCCGCCGAGCGCGCCTACGCGGACGCCCACGTGGATCCGGCCGGGCGCTACGCGGTGCGCTTCGCCGTCAAGGAGGCAGCGCTCAAGGCACTCGGGTTGGGCCTCGGGGGCATGGCCATGTTCGACATCGAGGTGGTGCGCGAGGGCCTGGGCCCGCCAGCCCTGGTGCTCCACGGGGCGGCGGCCGAGGTGGCGATGGAGGCCGGGGTGCGACGTTGGCTGGTGACGATGAGCCACACCGGACACCTGGCCCAGGCGACGGTTGTGGCCCTGTGAGGCGGGGACCGGTCGTACGCCGATGATTCCGGTCGTAACCCCGGAGGAGATGGCCTCCATCGACGCGGCGGCCCCCGAGCCCGTCGGGGTACTCGTGCAACGGGCCGGCAGCGCCGTGGCGCGCGGTGTGCTCGAGGTGCTGGGCGGGGCCTACGGCCGGCGGGTCGTCGTCGTGGCCGGCAAGGGTTCCAACGGCGCCGACGGGAGGGTGGCGGCGGCACGCCTTCGGCGTCGTGGTGTCCGGACCCTGGTGCTGGAGGCCACCGATGCGCCAGCCTCTCTGCCGGCCGACGGGATGCCTGCCATCGACTTGGTGGTCGACGCCGCCTACGGCACCGGCCTGGGTCGCCCGTACGTGGCGCCCACCACCGGTGTGCCGGTGCTGGCCGTGGACCTCCCCTCCGGGCTGGACGGCCTGACGGGCGTGGCCTGTGGCAGCCCGTCGGCAGCAGTTCGCACGGTCACCTTCGGGGCGCTCAAGCCTGGCCTTCTGTTCGCCGACGGACCAGCTTTGGCCGGTCGGATGGATGTGGCCGACATCGGCCTCGACGTGTCCGACGCATCCGTGCAGCTGGTCGAGGACGTCGACGTGGTCGACCTCGTGCCAGCCCGTCCTGACGACGCCCACAAGTGGCAGAGCGCCTGCTGGGTGCTGGCAGGGTCTGAGGGCATGCCGGGGGCGCCCGGGCTGGCCGCCGAGGCGGCCCTGCGGGCCGGTGCCGGCTACGTGCGCCTGTCGGTTCCCGGTGGAACGCCCGTCCCGACTCCCGTGGAGGTCGTCCAGGAGCCGGTCGGTCCCGACCTGTCGCTGGACGCCTCCGACGCAGGTCGCTTTGCCGCGTTGGTCGTCGGACCGGGCGCGGGTGGCGACGATCGCACAGCCGTCGGCATTCGTCGCCTGGTGGCAGAGGTCGACCGTCCGCTGGTGGTAGACGGCGATGGCCTGACGGCGCTGGCCGCAGGCGACGTGGTCGGGATCTGTCGGGGTCGATCGGTGCCGGCGGTGCTCACGCCCCACGACGGCGAGTTCGAGCGGCTGGCCGGCGAGCGGCCCGGGTTGGACCGTATCGCTTCGGTTCGATCTTTTGCCGGACGCACCGGCGCGGTGGTCCTCTGCAAGGGGCCGACCACGGTCGTGGCGTCGCCCGACGGCCGGGTCCGCCTGGCCACGACCGGTGACCGGCGCCTGGCCACGGCGGGTACCGGCGACGTGCTGGCAGGCATCCTCGGGGCGTTCCTGGCCCGCGGGGCCGATCCGTTCGACGCTGCGGCTGCCGCAGCCCACGTGCACGGGCGGCTTGGCGTCCTCCTTCCACCCACCGGGGTGGTGGCGAGGGACCTGTCGGCCGGGCTGGTCGAGGTGCTCGTGGACCTGGGCGTCGACGGCAGGGGGCTGGCCTGATGCGTCCCACCTGGTTCTCGGTGGACCTCGACGCGGTGGCCCACAACGTCCGGGCCTTCCGTGACCTCGTGGCACCGGCCGAGGTCTGCACGGTGGTCAAGGCAGATGGCTACGGCCATGGTGCCCCGGCCGTGGCCAGGGCCGCCCTGGGTGCCGGTGCCACCTGGCTGGCCGTCGCCCTCGTGGAGGAGGCGGCGGAGTTGAGGGATTCCGGGCTGGCCGCCCCGATACTCGTGCTCTCAGAGCCGCGCCCCACCGAGATGGCCGACGTGGCCGGCCTCGGCGGGGTGCGCCCGACCCTCTACACGCAGGCGGGCGTGGACGCCTACGGGTCGGTGGCCGGCGTCGGCTCACCGGTCCACCTGAAGGTCGACACGGGCATGCACCGGGTGGGGGTCCGTGCCGACGAAGCGGTGGCCGTGTCAGAACGGATCCTGGACTCGGGCCTCGAACTGGAGGGGGTCTTCTCCCACTGCGCGGTGGCCGACGAGCCCGGGGACCCGTTGACCACCGTCCAGGTCGAGCGGTTCGAGGCCGTGCTGGCCGACCTGGCCACCCATGGGATCGAACCACCCATCGTCCACCTGGCCAACACGGCAACCGCCCTGACCCGTCCCGAGGCCGGGCACTCGATGGTCAGGATCGGGCTCGGAGCCTATGGCGTCTCCCCGGGCCCGGAGCTGGCCGACCGGTGTCGGCAGCTCGGCCTGCGCCAGGCCATCACGGTCCACAGCCGGGTGGTCCACCTGCAGAACATCGCCGCCGGCGAGGGGGTCGGATACGGGCACCGCTGGACGAGCGCACGGGAGACGCGGTTGGCCACCGTACCCGTGGGCTACGCCGACGGCCTGGCCCGGGCGTGGGGCATGGGTGGCGCGGCGCTCGTCGGTGGGCGACGTAGACCGTTGCGTGGCGTGGTCTCCATGGACTCCCTTGTCATAGAGGTCGACGAGGCCGTGGCGCTCGGCGACGAGGTGGTGCTGCTAGGCGCGCAGGGCGACGAGATGATCGAGGTGGCCGAGGTCTCCGAGGTCATCGGCCAGATCCCCTGGGAGGTGCTCAGCCGCCTGGGCCGCCGCCCGCCCAGGCTCTATCCCTAGGGTCCCAGATGGCTCGGATCCTCCTCGTAGAGCCGTTCCACGGCGGGTCCCACGGCGCCTGGGCCGACGGCCTCCTGCGCCACAGCCGCCATGATCTCGTGGTCGTGACGCATCCCGGCGCCTTCTGGCGATGGCGGATGCGGGGGGCCGCCCTGACACTGGCCGAGGCGGCCCGTGGGGCGGTCGACGCCCACGGCCCGCCCGACGTGGTGCTGGTGTCGGGCATGGTCGACTTGGCCAGGTGGCTGGGTCTCACCCGACGGTTCCTGGGCGATCCGGCGATCGTGCTCTACCTGCACGAGAACCAGCTCATGTATCCGTTGAGCCCGAACCAGAAGGCCGATGACGAGCATCCGCTGGCCAACTGGATGTCGATGGCGGCCGCCGACGAGGTGTGGTGCAACTCGTCGTTCCAGCTGCACGGCCTGCTGGACGCTCTGCCGGGGCTGCTGGAGAGGGCCCCGGACCAGCCCCACACGGGGTACGTGGCCGACGTGGCCGGCCGGTGCCACGTGGTTCCGGTCGGGGTGGACCTGGCAGACGTGCCGGTCCGTTCCGTGGATGCGCCGGCGCCGGACGTGCCGATTGTTCTCTGGAACCAGCGGTGGGACCACGACAAGAACCCGACAGCCGTGTTCAACGCGCTCGGGCGGCTGGCCGACGAGGGGATCGGGTTCGCCGTCGCCGTCGTCGGGGAGAACGAGCGGGTCGATCCCAGGGAGTTCACCCTTGCCCGGGAGCGCCTGGGCGACCGGGTGGTACAGTTCGGCTACCTGGACCGACCGGCCTACGCGGATCTGCTAGGCCGGGCCGACGTGGTGGTCAGCGCAGCGCACCACGAGTTCTTCGGCATCGCCGTGGTGGAGGCGATTGCCGCCGGTTGCCTACCGGTGCTGCCGGCCCACCAGAGCTACCCGGGGCTGGTGGGGGACTGGGCCGACGTAGCGCTCTATCCGGACGGCGGCCTCACGACCCGCCTCCGCGACGTGCTGGTCGACCTTCCGGCGTGGAGGGCTCGGGCCGTCGGCCTGGACGCGTCGATCCGCCGGTTCGACTGGCTGACCGTGGTCTCCGACTACGACGACCGCCTGGAGCGGCTGGCGGCCGACGGGCCGCCCTTGGGAGCGCACTAGCGTCTGCCGACGTGAGGTTTCCGATCGACGGCGTGCGGGTGGGCCACTGGACCGATGTTGAAGCCCGGACCGGTTGCACGGTGGTGCTGTTCCCGGAAGGGACGGTGGCCTCCGGTGAGGTGCGGGGCGGGGCGCCGGCCACCCGGGAGTTCGACCTCCTGGCCCCGGGTCGTACCGTCGACCGCCTCGACGCCCTGGTGCTCTCGGGTGGTTCGGCGTTCGGTCTGGCCGCAGCCGACGGCGTGATGGCCCACCTGGAGGGCCACGGCGTGGGCCATCCGACCGGGGCCGGCCCGGTCCCCATCGTGGTCGGCCTCTCCCTGTTCGACCTGCTGGTGGGCGACGGTTCGATGCGACCGGGGCCCGAGGAGGGCCGGGCCGCCGCCGAGGCGGCCTCCGGGGAGGTGGCGACCGGTCCGGTGGGTGCGGGGACCGGCGCCATGGTGGGCACCTGGCGGGGTTGGAGCCGGGCCCGCAGGGGGGGCATCGGGATGGCCGTGGTCCGCAGGGACGACCTGGTGGTGGCGGCGCTGGTGGCCGTGAACGCCGCCGGCGACGTCGGCGACCCCGCCACCTCTGCGGCGATCGCCGATGGCCTCTTCGTCGACTGGCCTGATCCCGAGAGTGGGAAGTTCGACGCCCGGGGCAACACCACGATCGGCATGGTCGCCACCAACGCCACGCTGGGCCGGGAGTGCTGCATGCTCCTGGCTGGTTCGGCCCACGACGGCCTGGCCCGGGCCGTCTTCCCACCCCACACCCGGTCCGACGGCGACGCCTTGGTCGCCGCCGCCACCGGGACCCTGCCCACATCGGATTCCGACGTCGACGTCCTGCGGGCCATGGCGGTGGCCGCCGTGGAACGGGCGGTCACCAGCGCCTGCTGACCCGGCCGCCCGGAGGGTTCCGACGGCGTCGGGCACACCAACCGGGTGGGAGGGCGTCGCTAACCTGCCGGGGTGTCGACAGTCCTGGAAGCCATGGCCGCCGAGGCCACCACCTGCACCAGGTGCCGGTTGTCCGGCGGGCGCAGGACCGTCGTCTTCGGCTCCGGTTCACGCAGCGCGCAGCTGATGTTCGTGGGCGAGGGCCCCGGTGCCCGGGAGGACGAGCAGGGACTCCCGTTCGTGGGCCGGTCGGGACAGTTGCTGGACCGCCTGCTGGCCGAGGAACTTGGCATGGATCGGGCCGACTGCTACATCACCAACGTGGTCAAGTGTCGTCCACCAGAGAACCGCGATCCACGGCCCGATGAGATCGCGGCCTGTCGCCCCTACCTGGAACGGCAGTTGGCCCTCGTCGACCCGACCGTCGTAGTCACGCTGGGCAACTTCTCGTCGAAGCTGCTCCTTGAGACCGATGTCGGAATAACGAAGTTGCGGGGGCAGGCCTACCGGTTCGGGGATCCCGAACGCCACCTGGTTCCGACCTTCCACCCGGCCGCGGCGTTGCGGGGCGGTGGCGAGGTGATGGCCCGGATGCGGGCCGACCTGGTGCGGGCCAAGATGCTGATGGAGGCCGGGTGACCATCGGCGCCCCCCTGCTCGCCATGGGCACGACGTCAGCTCTTCAGACCCAGGAGGTGGCGGCGTCGTTGGCCGCGCTGGTCCAGGCCGGCGACCTGCTGGTGCTCTGCGGTGACCTCGGGGCCGGCAAGACCGCCTTCACACAGGGCTTCGGTCGTGCGCTGGGCGTCACGACGCCGATTACCTCACCCACGTTCACCCTGGCCAACCGCTACGAGGGCGACGCCCTGACCGTCAACCACCTCGACGTGTACCGGCTGTCCCACATCGACGAGGTGCGGGACTTGGGCCTCCACGAGCTGATCGACGGCCGCTCGGTGACGCTGGTGGAGTGGGGCGACGCGATAGTCGGTGCGCTGCCCGGCGGCTACCTTGAGGTCCGCCTCAGCCTCGGGGTCGGGCCCGACGACCGCCTGCTGGAGTTCCGCATCATCGGCCCCGACTGGGCCGACCGTGAGGAGGGTCTGCTGAGGCTCGGCGCGGGAGGCGACGGGTGCTGATCCTGGGCATCGAGAGCGCCGGCGCCCAGGTGGGCTGCGCCGTGGGAGGCCACGAGGGCGTGCTGGCCTCGGCCCATGCGGGCCGTGGTCGTCGCCATGCCGAGGCGCTGGCTCCACAGATCGACTTCGTGCGACGTCAGGCCGGCATCCGGCTCTCGGAGATCGGGGCTGTGGCCGTGGACATCGGCCCCGGCCTCTTCACCGGCCTGCGGGTCGGCATCGCGACGGCCGTGGCCATGGCCCAGGGGCTTGGCGTACCGATGATCCCGGTACCCAGCTTGGACCTGATGGCCTTCCCAGCCCGCTGGTCTAACCGCCTGATCGTGGTCGCCCTGGACGCCCGTAGGGGTGAGCTCTTCACCGCCCTGTTCCGCAAGGTCCCCGGGGGCGTCCAGCGGGTCCGCGACGCCGACGTTTGCACGCCACAGGACCTGTCGGCGGAGATCGATGCCCTCGACGAGCCGAGCCTGTTCCTGGGGGACGGTGCGCTGCGCCACGCGGACGCGTTCGCCGACCTGAAGGGAGTCGAGATGGCCGAGCAGGGGCTGGCCTATCCCAGCGCCCGCTACATGGTGCAGCTGGCCCACGCCCGTGCCATGCGCGAGGAGTTTGTGCAGCCGTGGGAGCTGGAGCCGGTCTACCTCCGCCAGCCGGACGCCGAGATCAACTGGTCCACCCGTGAGGGCGGGGCGTGAGCGCCATGTCGGGCACCCTGTCGCCGGTGCTGCTTCGGCCGATGGTCTCCGATGACGTGGACGCTGTGCTGGCCCTCGACGCCCGGGTGCATCCGACCCCCTGGTCGCCCGAGTTCATGCGCTCCCAGTTGGGGCTTCCGGGGTCGCGGACGAACCTGGTGGCGGAGGTCCACGGTGTCCTGGTCGGCCACGCCGCCCTCCTGGTGGTGGCCGACGAGGGCCACGTCACGTCGCTGGCCGTGGAACCTGATCGGCGGCGGCGGGGAATCGGCGGAACCCTGCTGGCGGCGCTGTGCCATGACGCCGTGGGACGAGGCCTGGTCGCAATGACCCTGGAGGTCAGGGTGTCCAATGCAGCGGCCATCGCCATGTACCGGCGGTTCGGGTTCGCGCCGTCAGGCGTCCGTCCCGACTACTACGCCGACGACGGGGAGGACGCCCTGATCATGTGGGCACATGACGTCGACGAACCGGCCTTCCTGACGCGGGTCGACGCAGCGACGGGCGGAGCGAACCATGGGTGACCTGATCCTCGGCATCGAGACCTCGTGCGACGAGACGGCGGTGGCCGTGGTCGAGCGGGCCACCGTGGTGCGGTCCTCGGTGGTGTCCAGCCAGGTCGAGCTGCATGCGCCCTTCGGCGGCGTGGTTCCCGAGATCGCCGGTCGGGCCCACATCCGGGAGCTGGTGCCGGTGCTGGCCGATGCCCTGGCCGAGGCCGGGGTTTCTGGGAGCGACATCGAGGCCGTCGCCGCCACCACAGGTCCCGGCCTGGCGGGTTCCCTGCTGGTCGGGGTGAGCGCCGCCAAGGCCCTCTCTCTCGTGTGGGATGTCCCGTTCGTCGCGGTCAACCACCTGGAGGCCCACCTCTACGCCTCTTTCCTGGAGGAGCCCGACCTGGACCTGCCGCTCGTCGTCCTGCTGGTCTCAGGAGGCCACACGATGCTGGTGCTGATGGAGGACCACGGCCGCTACCGGCTGCTGGGCTCCACGCTCGACGACGCGGCCGGCGAGGCCTTCGACAAGGTGGCCCGCTACCTGGGCCTCGGCTATCCGGGTGGTCCGGCGATCGACGCGCTTTCCGGCGAAGGGGACGCCTCGGCTTTCGACTATCCCCGCTCCATGGTCCGGGAGAATCCGGACACCCTGCCGGAGGACCGCCGCTACGCCTTCTCGTTCAGCGGCCTCAAGACCGCCGTCGTGAACCACGTCCGCTCCGATCCGGAGGCCGCCACGGCCGACGTCGCAGCCTCGTTCCAGGAGGCGGTGGTGGATGCGCTGGTCACCAAGGCCCGCTGGGCCGTGGAGGCGACCGGGGCGAGGGGAGCCTGTCTGGGTGGTGGCGTGGCGGCCAACTCCCGCCTGCGGGAGCGGTTCCTGGACGTGTGCACCGAGACAGGCGTGCGGGCCTTCCTCCCGTCCCGGGCCATGTGCACCGACAACGCGGCCATGGTGGCCGCAGCCGGATGGTGGCGCCTGACCTCCGACGGACCCAGCCCCCTGGATACCGGAGCAGATCCGAACCTGGGCCTGCCCCTCCTGCCCTGACCTGGCGTCGGAGCGCCGCCGGCCGCGGCGGTGGATTCCGGGCGTCTCCACGTTGGACCCGGCGGACGGCACCCCTATCGTTGGCACTCGTCCAATGAGACTGCCAACAGGCAAACGGGGCCGGACGGGCCCGTTGCCATCGTCGAAAGGGAAGCGTTCGATGAACCTTCAGCCCCTCGAGGACCGCATCGTGGTCCGACCCAGCGACTTAGAGTCGACCACGGCCAGCGGCCTGGTCATCCCGGACACGGCCAAGGAGAAGCCCCAGCAGGGCGACGTCCTGGCCGTCGGCCCGGGCCGTCGTTCGGACCAGACCGGTGACCTCGTGCCGATGGACGTCGCCGAGGGCGACACCGTCGTCTATTCCAAGTACGGCGGCACCGAGATCACCGTCGAGGGCGAGGACCTCCTGATCCTCAACGCCCGCGACGTCCTCGCGATCGTCAAGTAGTCGCGCCATGACGAAGATCCTGAAGTTCGATGAGGAGGCCCGGCGGGGCCTCGAGGCCGGCGTCAACAAGCTGGCAGACGCCGTCAAGGTCACGCTCGGCCCGAAGGGTCGCAACGTGGTCCTGGACAAGAAGTTCGGCGCCCCCACCATCACAAACGACGGCGTGTCCATCGCCCGCGAGGTCGAACTGGAGGACAGCTTCGAGAACATGGGCGCCCAGCTCGTCAAGGAGGTGGCCACCAAGACCAACGACATCGCTGGTGACGGCACCACCACCGCGACCGTACTGGCCCAGGCACTGGTCCGCGAGGGCCTGCGCAACGTGGCAGCCGGCGCCAACCCGATGGGCCTCAAGAGGGGCATCGAGGCCGCCGTGTCGGCCGTCGTCGACTCCATCGCCGACCAGTCGGTCCAGGTCGACGACTCCAAGGAGCAGATCGCCAACGTTGCAGCCATCTCGGCCGCCGACGCCACGATCGGCCAGGTCATAGCCGACGCCATCGAGAAGGTGGGCAAGGACGGCGTGGTGACCGTGGAGGAGTCCAACACCTTCGGCATGGACCTCGAGTTCGTGGAGGGCATGCAGTTCGACAAGGGCTACCTGTCGCCCTACTTCGTCTCCGACCCGGAGCGCCAGGAGGCGGTCCTCGACGAGCCGTACATCCTGTTGAACCAGGGCAAGATCAGCTCGGTCCAGGACATGCTCCCGGTCCTGGAGAAGGTCATGCAGTCGGGTCGACCGCTGCTGATCATCTCCGAGGACGTCGAGGGCGAGGCCCTGGCCACGCTTGTCGTGAACAAGATCCGGGGCACGTTCAACTCGGCCGCCGTCAAGGCTCCGGGATTCGGCGAGCGTCGCAAGGCGATGCTCCAGGACATGGCGGTCCTCACCGGCGGCCAGGTCATCGCCGAGGAGGTCGGCCTTAAGCTGGACGGCGTGAGCCTCGACATGATGGGTTCGGCCCGCAAGGTCGTGGTCACCAAGGACGAGACCACCATCGTGGAGGGCGCGGGCGAGACCTCCGAGGTCGAGGGTCGCATCTCGCAGATCAAGCGTGAGATCGACGAGACCGACTCCGACTGGGACCGTGAGAAGCTCCAGGAGCGCCTCGCCAAGCTGGCCGGCGGCGTCGCCGTCGTCCAGGTCGGTGCGGCCACCGAGGTGGAGCTCAAGGAGAAGAAGCACCGCATCGAGGACGCCCTCTCGGCGACTCGGGCGGCCATCGAGGAGGGTGTGGTCGCCGGCGGCGGCACCGCCCTGCTGCGGGCGCGTGCCGCGGTGTCCGAGGTGGCCGACGGCCTCGACGGCGACCAGGCGACCGGTGCCCGCATCGTGTACGCGGCGCTGGAGGCCCCGACCCGGCTCATCGCCGACAACGCCGGCTTCGAGGGTGCCGTCATGGTCCGCGAGGTCGAGGCGGCCACCGGACAGATCGGCCTCAACGCCCTCACCGGCGAGCTCGTGGACCTGGTGGAAGCCGGCGTGATCGATCCGGCCAAGGTGACCCGTGCGGCGTTGCAGAACGCGGCCTCCATAGCGGCCCTGCTCCTGACCACCGAGGTGCTCGTGGCCGATAAGCCCGAGCCCGAGCCGGCCATGCCGGCCGGCGGCATGGACCCGATGGGTGGCATGGGTGGCATGATGTAGCGATTCCCACGGATCGTCCTCGGGAGCCGGGCGAGAGCCCGGCTCCCGTCGTTTTCGGCCACTCCCGGGTTGTGCCCGGAGCGGGGCCCTCGTCGGGTGGCCGGTACGGTGACCTGATGATGGAGGATCGGCCGGGCCCGGACCCGGCGAAGCTGGCCGGGCAGTTCGACGAGTGGATCCGCGGCGAGACGCTGGTGGGCCGGATGCTGGCCAACCTCAAGACCGGCCGGATGCCCGAGGTGCTGGCCGCGGTCGCCGATGGGCCGGACGGTGGCCTGGCGGTGCCGCTGGTCGAGTTGTGGAACGGATGGGAGCGGGGGGCTACTGGGCCGCTCGAGGTGGCCGAGGGCCTGCGTGACGGCGGCCTGCCGCAATTGCTGGCCGACGTCGGAGCTGAAGCCTCGGGAGGGGAGTGACGCCGGTCGGGGTCCCCGAGCGGGGTGGACCCCAGGAGATCCCCCGACCCGAGTCCTGGCTGCCCGGCGAGCCGTCCCCGTGGTCCGGGCTGGAGGACCGGACCCTCACCCTGGACGGAATCCTCGGTGCCCTGGACGGTCGTCGTCCGACGGGCATCCGGGGACGACCCGCGGGCGGGGAGAGCACCGCCGGTGTCCTCGTGGCCCTCTACGACCATCCCGGGGGTGGCGGTCCGCACGTGGTCCTGACCCGACGCTCGCCGCGGCTCGCCTCGCACTCCCACGAGGTGAGCTTTCCGGGTGGCCGTCACGACGAGGGTGACCCCGACCTGTGGGAGACGGCGCTGCGGGAGGCCACCGAGGAGATCGGGCTGGACCCGGGGCTGCCCCGCCTCGTCGGACGACTGGACCCGTTGGTGACTGTGGGTTCCAGGAGCCTCATCCACCCGTTCGTGGCGGCGCTGCCAGGACCGCCGGAGCTGGTCCCCAACCCGGCCGAGGTGGAGGCCGTCCTGCACGTGCCTCTGGCCGAGCTGCTGCTCGACGAGGTGTACCGGGAGGAGGAGTGGACCCGATTCGATGTGCCGTGGACCATCACTTTCTTCGAGCTGGTGGGCGACACCGTCTGGGGGGCCACGGCGGCCATGCTCCGCCAGCTCCTGGCGCTCTCGTTGGGCGTGGACGACCGCCGCAACTACCGTGCCGACCTGTGACCGGAGCGACCATGGGTGACCACGCCAGCGGTCCCGACCACATGACGCCGGACGAGTTCCGGGCGGCAGGCCGGGCGACCGTGGACTGGATCGCCGACTTCCTGTCCGGGGTGGCCGAGCGGCCGATCATGCCGGACGTGGCACCCGGCGACGTCCGGGCGTCGCTGCCGGCCTCGCCGCCCGACGTCGGCGAGGCGTTCGAGGCCCTGCTGGACGACGTCGACCGGCTCATCGCCCCGGCGGTCACACAGTGGCAGCACCCTGGCTTCTACGGGTTCTTCCCGGCCGACTCGTCCCCGCCGTCCATCCTCGGCGAGTTGGTGTCGGCCGGTCTCGGCGTCCAGGGGATGATGTGGTCGACCAGCCCGGCCTGCACCGAGCTGGAGACGCTGGTCATGGACTGGCTGGTCGAGGCCTGTGGGCTGCCCGACCGGTTCCGCTCCGACGGGCCGGGTGGCGGCGTCATCCAGGACTCGGCCTCGTCGGCATCGCTGTGTGCCGTGCTGGCGTCTCGGGACCGGGCCGGTGGCGCCGCCGAACTGTCCAGGATGCGGGTCTACACGTCGGCCCAGGCCCACTCGTCGATCGAGAAGGACGTCCTGGTGGCCGGGTTCGCCCGCGAGCAGCTTCGGGCCGTGCCCACCGACGCCGACTTCGCCATGGACGCCGATGCCCTGGCCGGCATGGTGGCCGCGGACGGGGCCGACGGCCTGGTCCCGTGCCTGGTGGTGGCCACGGTGGGCACCACGTCCTCGGGTGCCGTCGACCCGGTGGCACGCATTTGCGACGTGGCGGCCACCGTCGGGGCCTGGGTGCACGTGGACGCCGCCTGGGCCGGAGCGGCCACCGTGTGCCCCGAGCACCGCAACCTGCTGGACGGCCTGGACCGGGTCGACAGCTACTGCTTCAACCCTCACAAGTGGCTGCTCACCAACTTCGACTGCTCGGCGTTCTACGTGGCCGACTCGGCCCCGCTGGTCAGCTCGCTCTCCATCGTTCCCGAGTACCTGCGCAACGCGGCCAGTGACGCCGGTGAGGTGATCGACTACCGGGACTGGCAGGTGCCCCTCGGGCGTCGGTTCCGGTCCTTGAAGCTCTGGTTCGTGCTTCGCTCCTATGGCGTCGAGGGCCTGCGGGCCCACATCCGGGCCCACGTGGCGGCGGCAGCCACCCTGGCCGACCGTGTGGCGTCCAACCCCCGCCTGGAGCTGGCAGCGCCGCTCTCCCTGGGATTGGTGTGCCTCCGCCATGCGGACGGCGACGAGGCCTCTGAGCGACTGCTGGCAGCCGTCAACGCCACCGGTGAGGCGTTCCTGACGCACACGAAGCTGGACGACCACTTCGTACTGCGGGTGGCCGTGGGTGGCACGTGGACAACGGCAGCCCACGTGGACCGGCTGGCTGACCTGTTCGACGACCTGGCCTGAGGCCGCTCCGGCAGTCGTCGGCGGCGGTCCCGACCGCCGCCGAAACCGCAGGTCAGGCTCACCGCCACGGCTCGGCGCGCGTGGCTAGAATCGACCCTTCTCTCCGGGGGCCGTCGCCTAGGCCCGACCTGGCAGAGCCGATGAGGGTCGGCAGGGAGTCATCATGGCCGAGATCGAGATCGGGCTGGGCAAGAGCGGCCGTCGGGCGTACGGATTCGACGACATCGCCATCGTCCCCAGCCGACGCACCCGGGATCCCGAGGACGTGGACATCAGCTGGCAGATCGACGCCTACCGCTTCGAGTTGCCCCTCATGGCGTCGGCCATGGACGGCGTGGTCAGCCCGGCCACCGCCATCGAGATCGGTCGCCTGGGCGGCGTGGGCGTGCTGAACCTGGAGGGCCTCTGGACCCGCTACGAGGACGCCGACTCGGTCCTGGCCGAGATCGCCGAGCTGCCGGTCGAGAAGGCGACTAGGCGAATGCAGGAGCTATACCAGCAGCCCATCATCCCCGGCCTGGTAACCGAGCGGATCCGTGGTATCAACGCCGCCGGTGTGGTGTCGTGCGCCTCGGTCACCCCGCAACGCACCAGTGCCCTGCTGGACCACATCCTGGCCGGCGAGCTGGACATGCTGGTGATACAGGGAACCGTGGTCTCCGCCGAGCACGTGTCGACCACCATCGAGCCCCTCAACCTGAAGACCTTCATCCGGCACCTGGACATACCGGTCATCGTCGGCGGTTGTGCCACCAACAAGGCTGCACTGCACCTGATGCGCACCGGCGCAGCCGGCGTGCTGGTCGGCGTCGGCCCCGGCCAGGCCTGCACCACCCGGGGGGTGCTCGGCCTGGGCGTTCCACAGGCGACCGCCATCGCCGACGTGCGGGCGGCCCGGATGCGCCATCTGGACGAGACCGGCGTCTACTGCCACGTCATCGCCGACGGCGGCATGGCGACCGGCGGCGACATCTCCAAGGCCATCGTCTGCGGCGCTGACGCGGTGATGATCGGCTCACCTCTGGCCGCCGCCTCGGAGGCTCCCGGCCGCGGGTACCACTGGGGTATGGCCACCTTCCACCCGACGCTGCCCCGCGGGGCCCGGGTGCAGACGGTCACCCGGGGCACGCTGGAGGAGGTCCTCCTGGGCCCGGCCAACGAGAACGACGGCAGGCTGAACCTGTTCGGCGGGCTCCGCACCTCGATGGCCACCTGTGGCTACGTCGACGTGAAGGAGTTCCAGAAGGCCGAGGTCATGGTCGCCCCAGCCCTGATGACCGAGGGCAAGTCGCTTCAGAAGTCCCAGGGAGTGGGGATGGGGCACTAGCCCCGCCGACCGACCCTCCTGATGGCCGACACCCCGGGCGCCACCGCCCGCGCAACCGATCGCATCCTGGTCGTCGACTTCGGGGCCCAGTACGCACAGCTCATCGCCCGCCGGGTGCGTGAGGCGAACGTCTACAGCGAGATCGTCCCCCACGACCTGGCGGCCGCCGACTACGCGGCCCGCAGGCCCACCGGGATCATCTTCAGCGGTGGTCCGGCCTCGGTCCACGTCGACGGCGCCCCCCGGATCGACCCGGACGTCTACGACCTCGGCGTGCCCATCCTGGGCATCTGCTACGGCGCCCAGCTCATCGCCCAGCAGCGGGGCGGCACCGTGGGCCGCAACGAACGGGGCGAGTACGGCCGCACCGACCTCGCCGTGGCCGATCCCGGCACCCTGCTGGTCGACGCCGGTACCGGCACCCATCCGGTGTGGATGAGCCACTTCGACGCCATCACCGAGCCGCCGGCCGGGGCCACTGTCACCGCCTCGTCGCCAGACGCCCCGGTGGCCGCCTTCGAGGCCCCGGATGCCGGCCTCTTCGCCGTGCAGTTCCATCCGGAGGTCCACCACACGCCGTGCGGCCAGGACCTCCTCAGCCGGTTCGTACACGACGTCTGCGGCTGTGCCGGTGACTGGACCATGGCCTCGGTCATCGAGTCCTCGGTGGTCGCCATCCGCTCCCAGGTGGGCGACGGCCGTGCCATCTGCGGCCTCTCCGGCGGCGTCGACTCGGCGGTCGCAGCGGCGCTCGTGCACAGGGCCATCGGCCACCAGCTGACGTGCGTGTTCGTCGACACCGGCCTCATGCGCGCCGGTGAGGGCGAGCAGGTCGTCGAGACCTTCCAGAAGACCCAGGGCATCGAGCTCATCCACGTGCGCGCCGCGGAGCGCTTCTTCGGGAAGCTGGCCGGGGTCACCGACCCGGAGGACAAGCGCAAGGCCATGGGCGAGCTGTTCATCCGGATCTTTGAGGACGCAGCGGTGGGCGTCACCGACGCCCGGTTCCTGGTGCAGGGCACCCTGTACCCGGACGTCATCGAGTCGGGCACCAGGGACGCGGCCAGGATCAAGAGCCACCACAACGTGGGCGGCCTGCCGGACGACATGGACTTCGCCCTCGTCGAGCCACTCCGGAACCTGTTCAAGGACGAGGTGCGGGCCGTCGGCTCCGAGCTGGGCCTGCCCGACGAGATCGTCTGGCGCCAGCCGTTCCCGGGGCCGGGCCTGGGCGTGCGGATCATCGGCGAGGTCACCCCGGAGACTGTGTCGATCCTGCAGGCCGCCGACCTGATCGTCCGCGAGGAACTCAGGTCAGCCGGGCTGGAACGCGAGATCTGGCAGGCCTTCGCCGTGCTGCCCGACATCCGCTCGGTGGGCGTGATGGGCGACGAGCGCACCTACGCCCGGCCGGTGATCATCCGGGCGGTCACGAGTGAGGACGCCATGACGGCCGACTGGGCCCGCCTCCCGTACGACCTGCTGGAGAAGATGTCCAGCCGCATCATCAACGAGGTCGAGGGCGTGAACCGGGTCGCCTACGACATCACCTCCAAGCCCCCCGGCACAATCGAATGGGAGTGACCCCCGGCGCCATGTCGGAGGGCGACCGCACCGACACCCTGGCCGCCTACACCTCGGCCTGCGCGTTCTTCGGCGAGAGGCTGTCGAACGTCACCGACCTGGACTGGGACCTGCCCACCCCGTGCGACGGCTGGGACGTCCGCACGCTGGTGGCCCACGTGGCCACCGGCGAAGCCCTCGTCACCCAGGTGCTGAGCGGTGGTGGTTCGTGGGACGCCGAGGTGGACCCCTCGGTCCTGGGCCTCAACCCGATGACCGTCTGGCGTGGGACCGCCCTGGCCGCCCTGGAGGTCGCATCCGGCGAGGGCGTGCTGGACGCGATCCACGCCCACGCCGTGGGCGACCTGCCGGGAGGGGTGATCGTCGGCTTCCGGGTCACCGACAACTTGGTCCACGGCTGGGACCTGGCCCGTGCCTGTGGAGCCGATGTGGACCTGCCCGAGGTGCTGGCCGAACGCTGCCTCGACTTCTGGCTGCCGCTCGCCGGATCGGCGGGCATGGGTGCCCACTTCGGCGGGCCGGTCATGCCTCCCGAGGGGGCGTCGGCCGGCGTCCGGCTCCTGTCCCTGCTCGGCAGGACGGTTTGACCGACGCCGCCGGCATCGGGGCCTACGAGACCGGTCCGTTCTTCGTCGAACGGGACGGCCTGTTCCTGCCCCAGCCCGTCGCCGGGGGCCCGTGGAACCCGGAGCTCCTGCACGGTGGCCCGGTCTCCGGGCTCCTGGCCCACCTGGTGGAGTTGGTGCCGAGGCCGACCCCCGTGCGCACCTGTCGGCACACCGTCGACCTGATGCGGGGTGCCCCGCTGGCTCCACTACGGCCGGAGGTGGAGGTCCTTCGGGCCGGACGACGCATCCAGGTCGTGCGGGCGTCGCTGTTCGACGGCGCCGTAGAGGTGGCCCGGTCGACCAGTCTGCGCATGCGGGTGGCCGAGGTCCCCAACCCGCTGGATCCAGCCCGGACCGCTCACGCGGAGGACGAGCCCCACCCGAAGCCGGCCACGTCGATGCTCCTTTCCATGACCGACGTCGGCCTTCCGGCCTTTCTCCGGGCGGTCGAGTTCCGCCGCGAGGAGGAGTACCGGAGCGGGGCACCCGGGCTGGCCTGGCTGCGTATGCACAACACGATGGTCGCCGGGCATCCGACCAGCGCCTTCGTCCGCCTGGCCACCCTGGCCGACATGGCGTCGATGGCCGCCCAGTACCTCGACCATGAGGAGTGGACGACCATCAACGCCGACCTGAACGTCACGGCCTTCCGGGACCCGCTGGGCGACTGGATCGGCATCCGGGGCCTCCACAAGAACCACGGCGACGGAATCGGGCTCTCTGAGGCCGTGCTCTACGACCTGGGGGGTCGGGTCGGCCGGGCCACGGCCAGCATCCTCATCGAACCCCGCTGACCGGTAGCCGCCGGTTTGCGCCAGGTCGTCGGTCGGCTCCACGCTGGGGTGGACCGCGCAGCCGAGGAGGCCCCGGTGGCACCACCCGACGATCCGAATCCTGCCCATACCGTACGGGTCGGCAGCATGCTGTACACCCTCGTGGACCCGGACCCGGGCCACGAGGTGGCCTACAACCGGTGGTACGAGCGGGACCACTTCTACGGCGGCTGCATGACCGGCCCGTGGTGCTTCGCAGGCAGCCGGTGGGTGGCCACCCGGGAGCTCAAGGACCTGCGGTTCCCCACCGTCGGCAACTCGGTCAACGACCCGGTAGACCGGGGCTCGTACCTGGCCGTCTACTGGGTCGAGGACGGCCACCACGACGACCACTTCGCATGGGGGGCCGACCAGGTGGTGAGGCTCTACCGGGCCGGCCGGGGCTTCCAGGAGCGACGCCACGCCCACACGGTGTTGTACATGCACCGCTCGAACCGGTACCGGGACGCCGATCCGGTGCCGGCCGACGTGGCACTCGACCACCACTACGCGGCGCTGGCCACCGTGGTCGTCGAGCCGGGCGAGGGCACGTCGGCTGACGACCTGGCTGCCTGGGTGGATGCCGAGGGCCTGCCGGGAGTGTTCGCAGACGGACCGGTGGCCTTGTGCGCCCAGTGGACCGCCGTGCCCCGCGACGAGATGACGAAGAACGCCCCCATGGACCTCGGCTCGCCGCCCATCGGGCCTGACGCCACCATGCAGCTGTTCTTCCTGGAGGAGGATCCCCGGACCTGTTGGGACCGGTTCGTGGACTACGCGGCCCGACTGGAGGCGTCGGGCCTCGGCCGGGTCACGTCGGCCGCACCGTTCTTCCGCACGGTGGTCGGCACCGACCGCTACGCAGACGAACTCTGGTAGGTCCGACGGCTCCGGAACAGGGCCCGGACGGTGGATGGGACGCAGGCCAGGGAATCAGACGCCGGCCAGGGCGTCGACGACGGGTGCGAACTCGACCATGGAGTCCTCGTTGAGGCCGATGTAGGTCAGGCCCCACCGTTCCCGCCAGGCCAGCAGGGTCTCCACGCACTGCCCGATCGAGCCGATCAGCACGTGTGGTGAGGCCAGGGCGGCCTCGGCGTCCAGGCCCAGCGCCGGCGCCATGAGTTCGGCCAGGCCCACGGGGTCGTCGGTGATCTGGGACATGTGGACCCGAGTCTGGAGCTCGATGTCGTCGAACCGGTCACCGGCGGCGTCGTGGATCCAGCCCATCTTCTCGTCGGTGGCCTCGACGGTGGCCGAGGCACCTGCTCGCTGGTCGATCACGCCGGCGGCCATGTTGGCGTTCACGCCGACGATGTCGGCCACGCTTGCAGCCAGCGTGAGCATCTTGCGGCCCCCGCCGGCCAGCAGGAACGGTGGGTGGGGAGACTGGATGCACGTGGGCTGCCCGTCGTGGCCGCGCACCCTGTAGTACTCGCCGTCGAAGTCGAACGGGCCCTCGTCGAAGCAGCGCCTCAGGACCTCTACGGCCTCGGCCAGGCGGGCGATGCGCACGCTCGGACGGTCCAACCCTATGCCCGACTGGTCGTAGTCGGTGGTCTTCCAGCCGGCGCCCAGGCCCAACTCCAGGCGGCCGTCGGACAGCAGGTCCAGCGTCGCGGCCTGCTTGGCAAGGAAGAGCGGGTGCCGGAAGTCGTTGCCCAGGACGAGGGTGGTGAGGCGCAGGTCGCGGGTGGCCTCGGCCGTCACGGCCAGGGCGATGAGCGGGGCCATCTCGGCATCCAGGTGGTCCGAGACCGAGAGGGCGGAGTAGCCGAGGTCCTCGGCCCGTCGGCCGATCTCGCGCCATTCGGCGGCCGGACGCGGCGCCGAGGCCTGCACGCTGAACCGGAAGGAACGAACCATGACCGGCCACCATACGCCACGGCGGGGAACCGGTCCGACGCTGCCCCGGGGCCCGTCGTCGGCCACCGGTAGGGTGCGCCCGATGGCTCCCTCAGACCCGGATCCCGTGCAGACCGACGTGTTCAGCGGCCCGGTCGACGGCCTGGAGGACGGCTTGAACCCCGCTCAGGTGGACGCCGTGACCCACCCCACGGGCCCCCTCCTGGTGGTGGCCGGTGCCGGGTCGGGCAAGACCCGGGTCCTGACCCGCCGGATCGCCCACCTGATCGCCGACCGGGGGGTCTCGCCGTTTGCCATCCTGGCCATCACCTTCACCAACAAGGCAGCCGGCGAGATGAAGGAACGGGTGGCGGCGCTCGTCGGCCCCGTCGCACACCGCATGTGGGTGTCCACCTTCCATTCGGCGTGCGTCCGGATCTTGCGCCGCGATGCCGGGCTCCTGGGGTTTCCGACCCGGTTCAGCATCTACGATCAGGCCGATGCGGTCCGCCTCACCGGCTACGTCGTCCGCGACCTGGACCTCGACGCCAAGCGGTTCCCGGCCAGGGCCGTGCACGCCTCGATATCCGCCGCCAAGAACGAGGGGCGGTCGGCCGCCGACTACGCCGAGCATGCCACTGGGCCTTTCGGGGAGCGCATTGGCCAGGTCTTCACCGAGTACCAGGCCCGCCTGCTGGGGGCCGGGGCGATGGACTTCGACGACCTGCTGGGCAACGCCGTACTCCTGTTCCGAAGGCACCCCGACGTTCTGGACGGCTACCGCCGACGCTTCCAGCACGTGCTGGTCGACGAGTACCAGGACACCAACCGGGTCCAGAACGACCTGGTGATGCAGTTGGGCGCAGCCCACCGGAACGTGTGCGTGGTCGGCGACAGCGACCAGTCGATCTACCGGTTCCGGGGCGCCGACATTCGCAACATCCTTGAGTTCGAGCGGACGTTCCCTGATGCCACGGTCGTGGTGCTGGACCAGAACTACCGGTCCACCCAGACCATCCTGGATGCGGCCAACGCCGTCATCACGAAGAACCCGGACCGCCAGCCGAAGGAGCTCTGGACCGATGCCGGTCCGGGCGACCGGATCGTCCGCTTCCGTGCCGACGACGAGGTGGATGAGGCCCGCTGGGTCGTCGAACGGCTCCGGTCCCTGCACGGCGAGGGTCGTAGGTGGTCCGACCTGGCCGTCTTCTACCGGACCAATGCACAGAGTCGGGCCATCGAGGAGCAGTTGGTGCGCCTCGGCGTCCCGTACCGGGTGGTGGGCGGCACCCGCTTCTACGACCGGCGTGAGGTCCGTGACGCCATGGCCTACCTGAAGCTGGCCGCCAATCCGGCTGACGAGGTGGCGGCCAGGCGGATCCTGAACGTGCCGAAGCGCGGCGTGGGCGACACCTCCGTGACGAGGGTCGACGAGCGGGCGGCGGCGGCGGGTATCGGCTTCGTGGACGCCCTCCGACAGGCCGAGGAGTTCGGCGTGTCCGGTCGTGCCGCGGCCGGGATCCGGTCCTTCCTGGACCTCGTGGACCACCTGGCAACCATCGTGGACGACGGTCCGGCCACCGTGCTTGCGGCGGCCCTCGACCGCTCCGGCTACCTGGACGACCTGCGGGCCGAGCACACGATCGAGGCCGAGGGGCGGTTGGAGAACCTGGCGGAGCTGGTAGGCGCAGCCTCCGAGTTCGACTCGGTGGACGACTTCCTCGAGCGGGTCGGCCTCGTGGCCGACACCGACGAATTGCCCGACGAATCCGATGACGCCGGACAGGTGGTCCTCATGACCATGCACGCCGCCAAGGGCCTGGAGTATCCGGTGGTCTTCGTGGTCGGCATGGAGGACGGCGTGTTCCCCCACCTCCGTGCCCTCGGCGACCCCGAAGAGTTGGAAGAGGAGCGCCGGCTGGCCTACGTGGGGATCACCCGGGCCCGCGAGAGCCTGTTCCTCTGCCACGCATGGAGTCGGATGTTGCACGGCCAGACCCAGTACAACCCGCCCAGCCGGTTCCTGGACGAGATCCCGTCGGACCTCATGGTCGACGCCGAGGGCAGCCGGAAGGCCGGTCGCCGGGGCGACGGGTGGAGACCCGACGCCTGGGGTGGCGGCGGTCGTCGGTCCCCGGGTGGTTCGTCGTCGCGTGGCGACTGGTTCGACCCGGTTCCGCCGCGCCACGACGGGCCTTCGGGGTCCGGGGCCGAGCCGGAGGGCGTCGTGTTCGGCGGCGGTTCGCCCCGGACCCCGGGGCCGTCGTCGACGATGGCCCACGAACTCGGCCTGGAACCCGGCGATGACGTGGTCCACCGGGCATGGGGCGACGGGGTCGTGCTGTCGGTGACCGGCGATGGTGACCGGGCCGAGGCGGTGGTCCGCTTCGCCAGCAGGGGCGAGAAGCGGCTCCTGCTGGCCTGGGCTCCCCTGGAGCGACCCGAAGGTGCCTGAACGGCCCCCTGTTCGGCCCGGGTGGGCGGTCCGGTGCGCCGGTCGCGGCCGTTACGCTTCCCCGGTGGCCGGCCCCGTGGGGCCGGTTCCGGCCCGTGTAGCTCAGTCGGAAGAGCGATTCACTCGTAATGAATAGGTCCGGGGTTCGATTCCCCGCGCGGGCTCGCTCAGAGACCACCCGTTCCACACGGTTCCGTGCCGACGTGGGATGACCGACCCCCTAGGATCCCCCGCATGAACGTGCTCGCAGGCGTCATCTGGCACTACTGGATGGCCGTACCGCTGGCGGTGGGCGGCGTCGCCCTCACCGTGGCGACCGTGGTCGGCTACTTCCAGAAGGTCTCGTCCACCCGCTACCCGAAGCGCTGAGCCCTCCGCCGGTGCCGTCAGGCGGCCGCGGATGCACACGATGAACGAATCGTTCGTCGACTGGGATTTGGCCGAGAGGGTCGCCATCCGGGTAGCCGACCGGGCTCCGTTCGGTGGTGCCCACCACCTCGACGGTCTGACCGCCGAGTTCGACGGCCACACGGCGCGCGCCGAGGACCTGGTCGCCGCCACCACGGGCCTCCGGGCGCTGACCGGTGATGCCCGGGCCCGTGTCGTCGGGCGGACCGACTGGATCCGGGCCAACCTGGCTTCCCTGCAGCGCCTGCTGCGCCCGCTCATCGCAAGGATGGCCGAGGACCCCGACGAGGGGCCGTCGTCGGTCACCGCCCGGGTGGGTGCCGTCGAGCTGGGGGCCATGCTGGGCTGGATGTCCACCCGGGTACTGGGCCAGTACGACCTGCTGGTGCTGGAGGACGAGGCCGCTGAGGACCAGGACATCGTGTACTACGTCGGTCCCAACCTCGTGGCCCTCGAACGCCGCTACGCCTTCCACGCTCCCGACTTCCACCTATGGCTGGCCCTCCACGAGGTGACCCACCGTGCCCAGTTCATGGGCGTGCCGTGGATGCGGGAGCACTACCTGGGCCTGGTGGGCTCGCTCCTGGACGGCGCCGAGTCGGAGTCGTTCGACCTGGTGGCCGCCCTGCGATCCATGGCCGCAAGGCGCCGGTCGGACGGTCAGGAGTCCGGCGGTGGGGTGTTGGGTGCCATCTCGTCCCCCGAGCAGCAGGCCACCATGGATCGCATCGCGGGACTCATGAGCCTGCTGGAGGGCCACGGCGACGTCACCATGGGCAGGGCCGGTGATGGCGTAGTCACCGGTGCCGACCGGTTCGCCCGGGTGATGGCCGACCGCAGGCGTTCCGGCTCCGGGGTCACGAAGTTGTTCCAGCGCCTGGTCGGCCTGGAGGCCAAGCTGGCCCAGTACGCACAGGGCGAGGCGTTCATCGCCGCCGTGGAGGCCCATGGTGGCACTGGGCTCCTGGACCGGGTCTGGGAGGATCCGGGCCACCTGCCGGACCTGGCCGAGATCCGTGAGCCCGGCCTGTGGATCGGCCGGATGGCGCCGCGCCCGGTAGCCGAGCCGGCGGCCGGTTGACGGCGGTCGTGGTGGCGTCGGAACAGACCTCTGCGGTCGGCGGTGTCCTACCCGTCGAATTGCTGGAGCGGTGCACGTTTCCCTCGCCCGGCACGGAGGTGGACTGTGCCGTCTCCGGCGGACCCGACTCCACGGCCCTGCTGGTGCTGGCCGTCGAGGCGGGGCTCGTGGTCACCGCCTGGCATGTGGACCACGGCCTGCGGTCCGGGTCGTCGGCCGAGGGCGCGCTGGTCGCCCGGATCGCGGACGACCTGGGAGCGACGGCGCTGTGCGTGGAGGCACCGGTGGCCGACGGCCCGAACCTCGAGGCCCGTGCCCGTGATGCCCGGCGGGCCGTCCTGCCCGTCGGGGTCCTGACCGGTCACACCGCCGACGACCAGGCCGAGACGGTGCTGGTGAACCTGCTCCGGGGTGCCGGCGTCCCCGGGGCCGCCGGAATCGGTGCACCGGATCGCCGGCCGCTGCTGGCGCTGCGGCGCCATGAGACCCGGGCCCTCTGCCGGGTCGTCGGCCTCGAACCCCTCTCGGACCCCATGAACGACGACCCCCGGTTCGTCCGCAACCGCATCCGCCACGAGGTGCTGCCGCTGCTGGCCGACGTGTCGGGACGAGACCCCGTACCGTTGCTGGCACGTCATGCCATGCGTGCCACCGAGGCCACCGACCTGCTGGCCGGCCTGGTTGCCGACGTCGATCCGACCGACGTCCGGGCACTTGCCGACCTGCCCGACGACCTGGTGCGCCTGGCCCTGCGTGGCTGGCTGACGCTCGAGGCCGGTGGTCGCCCGCCGGACGCCGCGTCGGTCGACAGGGTGCTCGACGTGGTGCGGGGCCGGATCCGGGCGACCCAGGTGGTCGGCGGGCATCGGGTGGCCCGTTCGGCGGGTCGTCTCTCACATGGGCACCGCTAGGGTCGCGGCCATGGCCAACGACCAACGCGCGTCCCTGTCGTCCGACGGGTACGCGGCCGGCCGGCTCCTCATATCCGAGGAGGACCTCCAGGCACGGATCCGGGCCCTAGGTCGGGAGATCACCACCGACTACGCCGGCCGGGCCCCGCTGCTCGTCGGCGTGCTCAAGGGTGCGTTCATGTTCATGAGCGACCTGGCGAGGGCCATCGACCTCCCCGTGGAGTTCGACTTCATGGCCGTGTCGTCCTACGGGCACTCCACCCGTTCATCGGGGGTGGTCCGCATCGTCAAGGACCTGGATCTGGATCTTGCCGATCGCGATGTCATCATCGTTGAGGACATCATCGACAGCGGCCTGACGCTGAACTACCTCCGTCGCAACCTGCTGGCCCGCAACCCGGCCAGCCTCGAGGTCTGCGCCCTGCTGGTGCGCGAGAACCATCGGATGGACGGGTCGATCCTCCGCTACGAGGGCTTCAGGGTCCCGTCCGACTTCCTGGTCGGTTACGGGCTGGATGTCAACGAGCGGTTCCGGAACCTGCCCGACATCCGGGTGGTGGCCAGCGCGCCCGACGCCGACGCCGACGGTGGGGCGTCGTGAGCGGGCCGCCACCGGACGAGGCCGTGGACTTCACGGTCGACCTGGACCGGATCGAGGCCGCGGTGTCCGAGATCCTCGTGGCCATCGGCGAGGACCCGACCCGCGACGGGCTGCGGGATACACCGACCCGGGTGGCCCGCATGTACTCCGAGGTGTGCAGTGGCCTCCACGAGGATCCGGCCGACCACCTCGTCAAGAAGTTCGACGTCGACCACGACGAGATGGTCATGGTCCGCGACGTTCCCATCTACTCGCTCTGCGAGCACCACCTCCTGCCGTTCTTCGGTGTGGCCCACGTGGCCTACATACCGCAGAAGGGCGGCATGATCACCGGCCTCTCCAAGTTGACCCGCCTCGTCGAGGGCTACTCCCGACGCCTGCAGGTCCAGGAGCGCCTGACCTCGCAGGTGGCCAGTGCCATCCAGCGCACCCTCGACCCGCAGGGCACCCTGGTGGTGATCGAGGCGGAGCACCTCTGCATGTCGATGCGGGGCGTCAGAAAGCCAGGGGCGGTCACGGTCACCTCGGCCGTCCACGGGGTGTTCCGCGACGAGGTATCCACACGCCTCGAGGCAATGAGGTTCATCGAAGGCCATCGACACTGATCCAGAGGTGCCGTCGGTTCTTCGAGGGCTGGTTTCCGGTCGCCGTTAGGGTCGGTCCATGTCCGTCCCGACCGTCGACACCGGGACCGTCGACCCGGCTGGGGGACGGCCCACGGGCCTTGTCATGGGCGTCCTGAACGTCACGCCGGACTCCTTCTCCGACGGCGGCCGCTTCGACGACCAGGATGCGGCGATCGCCCACGGTCGGCGCATGCTCGACGAGGGGGCGGCGATCCTCGACGTCGGCGGCGAGTCGACGCGCCCGGGTGCCGAGCCCGTCGGGGTGGACGAGGAGCTGGCGCGGGTGGTGCCGGTCGTCGAGGTCCTGGCGGACCTCGACGACGTGGTCGCCGGATCGGTCCGAATCTCGATCGACACCCGCCACGCCGAGGTGGCCCGTGGCGCCGTGGCCGCCGGCGCAAGCATCGTCAACGACGTCAGCTCTACGCTGGACGGCGTGGCGGCCGAGTTGGGGGTCGGCTGGGTGGCCATGCACATGCGGGGTGACCCCCGGACCATGCAGCATGAACCCTCCTACGAGGACGTGGTGGGCGAGGTGCGGGACTTCCTGGTCCTGCGGGCCGAGCGGGCCGCGGCCCTGGGAGTCGGCGAGGTTTGGATAGACCCGGGCATCGGGTTCGGCAAGACCACGGCCCACAACCTGGCCATCCTGGCTCGGCTCGACGAGCTGGTCGCCACCGGCTGGCCAGTGGTCCTCGGGGTCAGCCGCAAGCGGTTCCTGGGAGACCTGACGGCCCGGAGTGACCTGCGTGCCGTGCGGGGGACCGGCCCCCCGGGTCTCACACCACCGGACGACCGTCGGGAGGCGTCGGTGGCCATGGCCACCTGGGCATTCCACCAGGGCGTGGCGGTGGTCCGGGCCCACGACGTGCAGTCGACGCTCCAGGCGGCAAGGGTGGTCGTATGAGCCGGATCTCGGGCACGATGCCCGCCATGGATGGTCCAGCTCACTGCGGGAACCTGGCGGTGGCCCGGTGAGGGGCAAGTGGGCCCGGGGGATCGTGCCCCGGTCGTTCATCTGGATCATCAAGGACCGCATCGCGGTAAGCGAGCGCCCCGGTGGCTGTGGGGACGGCCATCGACGGGTCCGGCGCCAGGAGGAGATCATCTGGATCCGGGAGAACGGCTTCGACTCCGTGCTCTCGCTGCTGGCCAGCGACCACAACCTGCACAACTACGACGAGCTCGGGATGGCTTGGTCGCACCTCCCCTTCGGCGGTGCCACCGACGGCGTGCGGCGCCTCGAGGAGGTGTTCCGCCGGCTCGACGAGCTGACGGCGGACGGGCGTCGTGTGCTGGTGCACCGCGAGGAACTCAACGACGTGGTCTGCGGGCTCATGGGGGCATACCTGTTGAGGTCCGGGCTGGCGCCTACGGGCCCCCGGGCCATGTCGATCGCCGAGCAGCTGACCGGTCGACCTCTGGGGTCCCCCGGTAGGGAGATCGTGGGGCTGGTGGCCCCACCGGACGGCGAGGGTCCCGAGTGAGCGACCGGATCGAGTTGCGGGGACTGCGGGTCACGGCGACCTGCGGGGTACTGCCCGAGGAGAAGGCACGTCGGCAGCCGTTCGAGGTGGACCTCGACGTGCACGTGGACCTGGGAGCGCCATCGCTCAGCGACGACCTGGCCGACACGGTTGACTACGGCGCCCTATGCGCCCTTGTCGCCGGAATCGCCGAGGGCGAGGCCTTCAACCTGTTGGAGCGGTTCGCCGGCCGGGTGGCCGAAGCCGTGCTGGCCGTCCCCGGCGTCGACGCGGTGACGGTGGCGGTGCGCAAGCTGCGTCCCCCGGTGCCCGAGGACCTCGCCACCAGCGGGGTGCGGATCCACCGCACGACATGAGCCACCGGGCCCTCCTGGCGCTGGGCTCGAACCTTGGCGACCGGTGGGCGAACCTGTGCGATGCCGTTGCCGGCCTCCCCGACGTGGTGGCGGTATCGGAGGTGTACGAGACGGCGCCGGTCGGGGGACCGGACCAGGGGCCGTACCTGAACTGCGTGGTCCGCTTGGAGACCGAGCTGGATGCGAGGGCCCTCCTGGAGGCCGCTCGGGAACGCGAACAGGCAGCGGCACGCCACCGAGCCGTCCGCTGGGGTCCGCGCACGCTGGACGTGGACGTGCTCTGGGTCGACGGGCAGACGGTCCACGAACCGGACCTGGAGGTGCCACACCCCCGGATGTTCGAACGCGCCTTCGTGCTGGTTCCGCTGCGCGACGTGGCCCCGGACCTGGTGGGTGAGGTCCCCGACGGCCAGGGTGCGATCCTCGCCGTCGGTTCGCTGGATCCGGCGACCGGGAGCCGGGGGAGCTGAGGGGTGCCGTCCTTCAGGGTCGTGGGGCCGGGCCAGGCCGGCGGGTCGCTGGTCGTCGCCCTGACCGCGGCGGCAGCCGGCGTAGACCTCGACGACAGGCGCTGCCGACGGATCCTCACCCGGCCGGGGCAGGCTTCCGGCTCGTGAACCTTCCCATTCCCACCGACATGGTCCCTGTGATGGCCGCCTACTTGGCGAGCCAGGTCGGGGTGGCCACCCCGCCGGCAACGGCGGTGGTCGAGGCCGTGCGCCGGGCCCTCCACGAGGACCTCGACTCGGACGGCGACCTCAGCGCGGCCCTGGTGCCCGACGGGGCGATGGCCGTGGGCGCCATCGTTGCCCGGTCCGGGGGCGTCCTGGCCGGTTCGGCGTGCGCTACGGAGGCCTTCCGGCAGGTGGATCCGTCCATCGAGGTCTCGTGGCGGCGATCCGACGGTGGACGGCTGGTAGCCGGAGAGGTGCTGGCCGACCTCATCGGACCCCTGGCACCGGTCCTCACGGCCGAACGCACCGCCCTCAACTTCCTCGGCCGCCTGTCGGGAATAGCCACCGAGACGGCCCGCTGGGTGGAGGCGGCCGACGGTGGTGCACGTATCTGGGACACCCGCAAGACCACGCCGGGCCTCCGGGTCCTGGAGAAGGCCGCGGTGCGCGCCGGTGGCGGAGCCAACCACCGGCTGAACCTCAGCCACTGGGTGATGCTGAAGGACAACCACCTCACGGGCACCGACATCGCCGGAGCGGTGGCGGCTTCCCGAAGACGCTGGGCGGGGCGTACCGTGCACGTCGAGTGCGAGACTCTCTACCAGGTCCGTGAATCGCTGGAGGCGGGCGCCGATGCGCTACTGCTCGACAACATGACCCCTGCCCAGGTCACCGCGTGCATCGTCGAGGTCCGGGACCACGCGTCCCGACACGGTGTCAGGCCGCTGGTCGAGGCCTCTGGTGGCATCACGCTGGCCGTGGTGGCCGACTACGCGGCGACCGGCGTCGACTGCATCTCGAGCAGTGCCCTCACGGGCTCGGCCCCGGCCCTCGACGTGGGCCTCGACCTCGGGGAGCTGGATTCACCATGCTGCTGACCATCGACGTGGGCAACACCCAGACCGTCCTGGGCCTCTACGAGTCCGGCGCGACCATGTCCTCGGCCGATGCCGGGCTTGTCGACAACTGGAGGATCCGCACCGACCACGAGCGCACGTCGGACGAGCACGCGGTCCTGATCCGCAACCTGTTGCGCCAGTCCGGCTACGACCTGGAGGGCACGGTCACCGGGGTGGCCATCTGCGCCGGCGTGCCCCGGGTCCTGGCCAGCCTCCGCCAGATGATCGGTCGCTACGCCGACTTCGACGCGGTGGTGATCGAGCCCGGGGTGAAGACCGGCATGCCGATCCTCTACGACAACCCCCGGGAGGTGGGCGCCGACCGCATAGCCAACGCCGTCGGGGCCTATGACCTCTACGGCGGCCCCACGGTCGTCGTGGACTTCGGTACCGGCAACAACTTCGACGTCATCTCCGAGAACGGCGAGTTCCTGGGCGGTGCCATCGCCCCCGGCATTGAGATAAGCCTCGATGCACTGTTCGGCCGGGCGGCCGCGCTGCGGGCCGTGGAGTTGGTCGAGCCGCGCTGCGTCATTGGCAAGAGCACGGTGGAGTCGCTGCAGTCAGGTGCCGTCTACGGCTTCGCCGCCCAGATCGACGGGATGGTTGAGCGCTTCCGGACCGAGTTGGGGGGGTGCACGGTGGTGGCCACCGGCGGCCTGGTCGACGTGATCGCCCCGGTGACGTCCACCATCGAGCACGTCGAGCCCTTCCTGACCCTCCACGGGCTACGGCTCGTACACGATCGAAACCGGTGAGCGACGTGACCGAGCCGGCGGCGGCCGAGCCTGACGGCGGGCGATCCGGCGTGCCGTACCGCTTCGATCCGACGACCACCGCGGCGGCCATCACCGCGGGGTATTCGGACCTGGCCGACGGTGGGGAGACCGGGGTGGTTGTCACCGTGGCCGGTCGCCTGATGTTGCGTCGGGACCAGGGCAGGCTGGCATTCGGCGACCTGCAGGACTCCACCGGGCGGATCCAGTTGTTCGCGACGCAGAAGTCGACGACCGACTTCGAGGGGTTCACAGGGCTGCACCTGGGTGACTGGATCGGCGTGACCGGCGAGGTGATCCGGACCCGTCGGGGGGAGTTGAGCGTGCGTGTCGACTCCTGGGTGCGCCTCGCCGAGGCCCGACGGTCGTTCCCCGACAAGTGGCACGGCATCACCGACGTGGACATCCGGTTCCGACAGCGCTACGTCGACCTGTGGGTCTCCGACGGGGCCAGGGAGGCGTTCGTGGCCCGCAGTCGGATCTTCTCGGCGACCCGTCGCTGGCTGGAGGACCGCGGCTTTCTCGAGGTCGAGACGCCGGTGTTCCACCCCATTCCTGGTGGTGCCCTGGCCCGGCCGTTCACCACCCACCACAATGCCCTGGACCTGGACCTCTACCTCAGGATCGCTCCCGAGCTTTACCTCAAGCGCCTGACCGTGGGCGGTTTCGAGCGGGTGTTCGAGATCGCACGGGTGTTCCGCAACGAGGGCCTGTCGACCCGCCACAATCCCGAGTTCACGATGCTCGAGCTGTACCAGGCCTACGCCGACTACACCGACATCATGGTCCTCGTGGAGGAGCTGGTGGCCCACCTGGCCATGGACCTCCACGGCACCACGACCCTGGCCTACGACGGGCGGGAGCTGGACCTGGCGGTGCCCTGGCGACGGGCCACCATGCTGGAACTGCTCGAGGAGCACGGCGGCATCGTCGTCGACCTTGACACCGACCTGGACGAGCTGGTCGGACTGTGCGCGGAGCGGGACATTCCCGTGGAGGACCACTACGGCCCGGGAAAGCTCATCCTTGAGTTGTACGAGAAGGTGGCGGAGTCGGAGCTCTGGGGGCCGGTGTTCGTGACCGACTACCCGAAGGAGGTCTCGCCACTGTCCCGGGACCACCGGGACCAGCCGGGCTGGGTGGAGCGCTTCGAGGGCATCGTGGCAGGCCGCGAGATATGCAACGCCTTCACGGAACTGGTCGACCCCGACGAGCAGCGGGCCCGGTTCGAGGCCCAGGAGGCGGCGACGGCGGCCGGCGACGCCGAGGCCATGGCCGTCGACGAGGACTACCTGCGTGCCCTCGACTACGGCCTACCGCCGACCGGTGGTCTGGGGATAGGAATGGACCGACTGGTGATGCTGCTGACCGGCACCACGACCATCAGGGACGTGATCCTCTTCCCGACGCTCCGCCCCGAGCAGTAGGCCTGTCCGGGGCTGCGACTGGCCGGTCAGCCGACCGGGTCCAGGCGCCCCAGCAGCAGGCCGCAGGTCGCCAGCATTGCCTCCACCGCCGGGTTGGTCGGAAGCCCGTCCACCGCCGAACGGGCGGCTGACAGGTACCCGATGGCAGTCTCCCGGGTCGCGGCGATGGCCTCGTCGGACCGGACCAGGACCCGCGCCCGATCCCTGGTGGCGGCGTCGATCGGGCCGCCGAGCAGGTCGCGCAGTTCGGCACCCGCCGGGCCGCAGAGGGCCCGGATGACCGGCAGGGTGTAGGTACCCTCCACGAGGTCGTTGCCAGCCGGCTTTCCCAGCTGCTCGTCGGTGGCCGTCACGTCCAGGAGGTCGTCGACCACCTGGAAGGCCATGCCGTACCGGTGGCCGAAGTCGGTGACGGCCTCGACGATGTCGCGGGGGTGGTCGGCGACGATGGCGCCGATTCGGGCCGCGGTGGCCAGCAGCGAGGCCGTCTTGCCGGCGATCGAGGCCAGGTAGGCGTCCTCGGAGCGGTCCACGTCGAAGGCGTGGCGCAGCTCGCGGATCTGGCCCTCGCAGAGGGCCGCGATGGTTGACGCCAGCAGCCCGGCCACCTCGGTGCCGAGGTCGGCGGCGATCTCCGAGGCCCGGGCCAGCAGGTAGTCGCCGGCCAGGATGGCCTCGAGGTTGCCCCAGCGGGCGTTCACGCTCTGGACCTTCCGGCGGGTCTCGGCACCGTCCATGACGTCGTCGTGGTAGAGCGAGCCCTGGTGGACCAGCTCCACGGCCACCCCACCCCGGATCACGTCGGTGGTGGCCACCCCGGCGGTCCGGTCCACGACCAGAGAGGCGGTTATGGCCAGCGCCGGTCGGACCCGCTTGCCACCCGCGTCGATGAGGTGCCTCGCGACCTGGGTCAGGAAGGGATCGTCGGATTCGACGACCCTGCGGAGCTCGGCCTCTGTCCGGCCGAGGCCGTCGGCCATGCCGGGAAGGTCGAGGTGGAGGGTGGGGTTCGCCACCCGCCGAGGATACGACCAGGAACCGGGTGGTCGAAACAGCCACCCGGTGGCACCTCGGGCCGGCCGGTCGACACCGATGGCCCGTCACGGGCCACGGGTACACTCGATGGTGACGGGGGACATCGATGACGCAGGAGGCAACCCGTTGTTCGAGCGGTTTACCGACAGGGCCCGAAGGGTCGTGGTACTCGCCCAGGAAGAGGCGCGGCTGCTCAACCACAATTACATCGGTACCGAGCACATCCTGCTCGGGCTGATACACGAGGGTGAGGGTGTAGCCGCCAAGGGCCTGGAATCCCTCGGCATCTCGCTGGAGGCCGTGCGCAGCCAGGTCGAGGAGCTCATCGGCCATGGCGCCAGCTCGCCCAGCGGCCACATTCCGTTCACGCCGCGGGCCAAGAAGGTCCTCGAGCTCTCGCTCCGGGAGGCCCTGCAGTTGGGCCACAACTACATCGGGACCGAGCACATCCTCCTGGGGCTCATCCGGGAGGGCGAGGGCGTGGCCGCCCAGGTGCTGGTGAAGTTGGGCGCCGACCTGTCCAGGGTCCGCCAGCAGGTCATCCAGCTGCTCTCCGGGTACTCTGGGCCCGGACAGGGTTCGTCGGGATCCCAGGAGAAGGCCGGTGCCACCAGCGGAGGCAGCGGCGGCGATTCCGCCTCGGGCTCGCTGGTCCTGGACCAGTTCGGTCGCAACCTCACCCAGGACGCCCGCGACAAGAAGCTGGATCCGGTCATCGGCCGGCACCGGGAGACCGAGCGGGTCATGCAGGTCCTGTCCCGGCGCACCAAGAACAACCCGGTGCTCATCGGCGAGCCGGGTGTCGGCAAGACGGCCATCGTCGAGGGCCTGGCCCAGATGATCGCCAACGACGACGTTCCGGAGACCATCAAGGACAGGCAGCTCTACACGCTGGACCTGGGTGCCCTGGTCGCCGGTAGCCGCTACCGGGGCGACTTCGAGGAGCGCCTCAAGAAGGTCCTCAAGGAGATCAAGACCCGCGGCGACATCATCCTGTTCATCGACGAGATCCACACCCTGGTGGGTGCGGGCGCCGCCGAGGGTGCCATTGACGCCGCTTCGATCCTCAAGCCGATGCTGGCCCGGGGCGAGCTGCAGACCATCGGGGCGACCACGCTGGACGAGTACCGGAAGCACTTCGAGAAGGACGCGGCCCTCGAACGGCGCTTCCAGCCGATCAAGGTCGACGAGCCCACGGTGCCCCACACCATCGAGATCCTGAAGGGGCTGCGCGAGCGCTACGAGACCCATCACCGGGTGACCATCACCGACCAGGCTCTGGTCGCCGCCGCCAACCTGGCCGACCGCTACATCTCCGACCGCCACCTGCCGGACAAGGCGATCGACCTCATCGACGAGGCCGGCTCACGCCTGCGCATCAAGCGGATGCACACGCCGGAGGACCTGCGGGAGATCGAGACCGACCTGTCCGAGGTCGTGCTGCGCAAGAAGGCCGCCGTCGAGGCCCAGGACTTCGAGGCGGCCGGCCGCCTGCGCGACTCCGAGAAGGAGCTCCTGGCGCGCAAGGAGTCCAAGGAGTCCGAGATCCGCTCGGCTGGCGTGGACCTGTTCGACGAGGTCGACGAGGAGGCCATCGCCGAGGTGCTCTCGGTCTGGACGGGCATCCCGGTCTACAAGCTGACCGAGGAGGAGACCCAGAAGCTCCTCAAGATGGAGGAGGAGCTCCACAGGCGGGTCATCGGCCAGGAGGACGCCATCAAGGCCGTCAGCCAGGCAATCCGTCGCACCAGGGCCGGCCTGAAGGACCCTAAGCGCCCGTCCGGGTCGTTCGTCTTCCTGGGTCCGTCGGGCGTGGGCAAGACCGAGTTGGCCAAGACGCTGGCCGAGTTCCTTTTCGGCGACGAGAAGGCCCTCATCGCTCTGGACATGTCCGAGTACATGGAGAAGCACACGGTCAGCCGCCTGGTCGGCTCGCCTCCGGGCTACGTGGGCTACGAGGAGGGTGGCCAGCTCACCGAGGCCGTCCGCCGTCGGCCGTTCTCCGTGGTGCTCTTCGACGAGGTCGAGAAGGCCCATCCGGACGTCTTCAACACGCTGCTCCAGATCCTGGAGGAGGGTCGCCTGACCGATTCACAGGGTCGCACCGTGGACTTCCGCAACACCGTCCTGATCATGACGTCCAACCTCGGTACGGCCGACCTGCGCAAGGCCAACCTCGGCTTCACGAAGGCCGACGAGGCCGTCAGCTACGAGCGCATGAAGGCCAAGGTCCAGGATGCCCTCAAGGCCCACTTCAGGCCCGAGTTCCTGAACCGCATCGATGACACCATCGTCTTCCACGAGCTCTCGATGCCCGAGGTGACCCGGATCGTCGACCTGATGACCGCCAGGCTGGCCGGTCAGTTGGCCGGTCAGGGCATGGGCCTCGAGATCACGGACGCCGCCAAGGTCCATCTGGCCGGTCAGGGCTACGACCCGACGATGGGCGCACGTCCGTTGCGCCGGTCCATCCAGCGCCTCGTCGAGGACCCGCTCTCGGAGCGCCTGCTCCACAAGGAGTTCACGGCCGGCGAGATCGTGGTCGTCGACGTCGAGGAGACCCCTGACGACCCGGACGCTCCTGACGGCAGGTCCATCGTCTTCCGGGCCATCGCCGGCTTCGAGCCGCCGACCGTCGAGTTGGCGGTCGAGGGCGCCGAGTAGCCCGACCGCCCTGCTCCGGGTTCCCCAAGGCCGTCCTGGAGTCCCGCGTGCAACCGATTGTCCGTCGTGTGGTCGGACGACTGCTCCTGCTGGCCGCCCTGGTGGGCATGCCGGCTGCCTGCCGAGTGGATGCCACGGTCACCCTGGAGGTGGCCGGGGACGGTACGGGAACCGTGGCCGTGGCCCTGGAGCTGGATGCTGCGGCCGTCGACGCTCTGGGTGGCCTGGACGATCGGGTACGCGTCGACGACCTCCTGTCCGCCGGCTGGGAGGTCTCCGGACCGACCACCGACGGCGCCGGTGTGGGTCGGATCTCGGCGGTCAAGCCGTTCGGCTCGCCCGAGCGCCTGGCCGGGGTCCTCGCCGAGGTGGCCGGACCCACGGCGTTCCGTGACGTCTCGCTGGTGCGTGAGCGTTCGTTCGCCCGGACCACCTGGCGCCTGACCGGCATCGTCGACCTCTCCGAGGGCCTGGACCTGCTGGCCGACCCGGATCTGGCCGAGGTCCTGGACGGGCTGCCGTTCGCCCGGACGGAAGGCGAGCTGGCCCTTCTGGCCAGGTGCGTGGAGGCGTCCTGCACCGCGGCCGACTCCTTCAACCTGGTGCTGGTGGCGGCCATGCCGACTACGGAGGCCGACGGCGGGTCCGATGCCCCCGGGGTGGTCGACAACTGGACCGTGGCTCTGGGCGACCGGACGCCGACCCTGTTCCACGCCACCGGGGTCCTCGAGGACCGGGCACCGAGGACGTGGCTGGCCATCTCGATGATCGCCGCTGGCCTCCTCCTGCTGGTGGTGGTCTTCCAGGCGCTGCGCCTGCTCAGGGCCCGACGACGTGCACGGACCGGCGTCGACCGCCGGCCGGCGCTGGCCCGGCCGCCGGCCGAGATCCTCGAGGAACCGTCGGATCTCACCAGGGCGGCCCGGCGGGAGCTGCGGCTGGTGGTCCTCGGCGGGATCGGGGTGGTCTGGGATGCCGGTGGCGATCCGGAGGGGCTCCTGGTGCCGTTCGTGAGGGAGCAGGGCGGCGTCGTGGATCCCCGCGAGGTGGCCGACCGCTACCGGGCGGTCAGCCTGGGCCAGATGTCCAGCGAGGACTTCTGGGCATCGGTCGGAGTGTCCGGTTCCGTGGAGGCCCTCGATGCCGGGTACCTCTCCAGGGTCCGGATGCGGGCCGACGTGCTGCCGTTCCTGGATCGGATGGAACAGCGGTCGATGCCCGTGGCGTGCCTGACCAACGCGGTGCTGGCCTGGTCGGAGCAGCTGCGACGGCGATTCGGCCTGGAGGGGAGGATCGAGCCGTGGGTCGCATCCGGCGGGGTCGGGGCCCGCAAGCCCAGCCAGGCCATGTTCGAGGCGTTGCGCCGCATGTCCGGGGTGGCGTTCGGCGACATGCTGCTGATCGACTCCGACCCCGCGACGCTGGAGGCGGCCCGGGGCCTCGGGATGTCGACGGTGCTGCTGCGTGGCGCCGCCCTGGTGCCGGCCGACTTCGGTCACCCGGTGATCGACGGGTTCGCCGACCTGTTCCGCACCCGGGAGGCCTGAGCGTCCGTCGACCGGCGGGGACCATCGGCTCCTGTCACACCCGGTCCGTAGCGTCCGACCCATGCCGACGCCGACTTCTGCTCGCTCCCACCCGTTCACCTGCGGTTCGTGTGCCGTGCCCCACTCGAAGTGGGTGGGGCGCTGTACCTCCTGTTCGGCATGGAACTCGCTGGTCGAGGCCCGTGCGCATGGTGCCCGTGTAACACCGCCGGGCGAGGCGCAGCCCATGTCGGCCCTGGTCTCCGATTCGGAGGCCATCGTGCCGACCGGCATGGCAGAGGCCGACCGCTGCCTGGGCGGTGGCCTGGTACCGGGCTCTGTGACGCTCCTGGGCGGTGAGCCCGGGGTGGGCAAGTCCACGCTCACGATGCTGCTGGCTGCCGCCCGGGTCCGTGCCGGCGGGCGGGTACTGCTGGTCAGTGCCGAGGAGTCGTCCTCCCAGGTCCGGCTCCGGGCGGAGCGCCTGGGTGCCGTCCTGGACGAGCTCTGGCTGGCCGGCGACGCGTCGGTGGAGGCGATCGTGGCCCACGTCGATCGCCTACAGCCTGACCTCCTCATCGTGGACTCCGTCCAGACGGTGCACCTGACGAGCGACGGGGGAGCTCCGGGGTCGGTGGGCCAGGTCCGGGGATGCGCCCAGCGCCTGGTGACCGAGGCCAAGGCGCGCGGCCTGGCCACGCTCCTGGTCGGCCACGTCACCAAGGATGGTTCCCTCGCGGGGCCGAAGCTCCTGGAGCACGTGGTGGACACGGTGGTCGAGCTGACCGGCGACCGGCACCATGCGCTGCGCATGCTGCGGGTGGTCAAGCACCGGTTCGGTCCCAGCGACGAGACCGGCCTGTTCGAGATGCGTTGCGATGGGTTGTGGTCGGTCGAGGACCCCAGCCGGTTGTTCCTTGCCGACAGGGCCACCGGCGTGGCCGGCTCGGTCGTGCTGCCGACCATGGAGGGCCACCGCCCCCTGCTGGTCGAGATCCAGGCGCTGGTTGTACGGGCCGCCACGCAGCATCCCCGCCGATCACCCCAGGGACTGGACGCCCGGCGCCTGGCCCTCCTGCTGGCAGTTCTGGAGCGTCGGGCCGACGTGGACCTGAGCGCTATCGACGTCTACGCCACGGTGGTCGGGGGTGTGCAGGTGACCGAACCTGCCGCCGACCTTCCGCTGGCCCTCGCCGTGGTATCGGCCACCACCGGCCGGCGCCTGGGGGACGACACCGTCGTCGTCGGTGAGGTGGGCCTGGGTGGGGAGGTCCGCCAGGTCGCCGGCATGGAGCGACGCCTCCAGGAGTCCCACCGCCTGGGGTTCCGGAGGGCCGTCGTCCCGGCCTCGGCCCCCGATCCGCCTCCCGGTCTAGAGGTCGTCCGCGTGGGCACGGTCGTCGAGGCGGCGGTCTCCGCCGGCCTGTTGTCTGCGGCTGCCTGACAGGGCACGCGGGGCTCCGGCTGGAGCGTCTGAGCGCGCGTGCGATCCGTGCGCTAGGCAGGGAGCATGCGAACCGAGCTTCCCTCCGGGACCGCCGCCGAGCTGGTCCATCCGCCGACCGGCCCGTCGTCCATGGGGCTGGTCGTCATTCCCGACGTCATGGGAATGCGCCCGCTGTTCGACGACCTGGTGGCCCGCCTGGCCACCGGGCAGAACTGGTCCGTGGCCGCCTTCGAGCTCTACCCCGGCCGGGAGGGCCTCGATGTTGCCGAGCGCCTCGCCGCCGCCTCCTCTCTGCAGGACGACCGCGTGCTGGGTGACGCTGTGGCTGCCGCGGACCTGACCGGCGGGGACACGGTCGGGGTCCTGGGCTTCTGCATGGGTGGCATGTACGTCCTGAAGGCCGTCGCAACCGGCCGGTTCGATTCCCACTGCCCCTTCTACGGGATGATCCGGGTACCCGAGCAGTGGCGGGGCGCTGGCCAGGGCGAGCCCCTGGATGCCATGGCCGCCGGTGACGCGGCTTCGGTGCTGGCCGTCATCGGAACGGATGACGCCTGGACTCCGCCCAAGCATGTGGAGGAGCTGGAGGCTACCGGCGCCACGGTGCTGCGGTATGTGGGCGCCGACCACGGCTTCGTCCACGATGCGAGCCGACCGGCCCACCGGGCCGATGACGCGGCCGATGCCTGGCGTCGGGTGGTCGACTGGCTGGGGGCCTGAGCCGGAGCGCCGACTCCGGTCGCCTCAGCGTGCCCGGATGGTCAGCTGTTCGCGGTTTGTGATGCGGAGCGCCGACTCCGGTCGGCTCAGCGTGCCCGGATGGTCAGCTGTTCGCGGTTTGTGATGCGGTAGGTCCGGTCGATCTGTTCGATCCAGCCCAGGCGGATGAACGAGGCGATCGCCTTGTTGACCCGCTCCCGTGAGGCGCCGACCATGCCCGCCAACTCCTCCTGGGTGATGGGCAGCGAGAACTCCTCCTCCTCGCCGGCCAGGTCCAGGAGCCGCTTGGCCGTCCGGCCGGTCACGTCCAGGAACACCGAGTCGGCCAGGGCCGCGTCCATGGTGCGGAGGCGACCGGTCAGCATGGCCACCACACGCCAGAGCAGGGTGGGGTCGTCCTGGTACAGGCTGCGTACCGGGCCGTAGGGCACCGCTGTGACGACCGACGACTCGAGTGCCCTGGCCTCGGCCGATCGGCCCCGGCCGTCGAACAGGCCCATCTCCCCGAACAGGTCGCCCTCCTCCATGAGGGCCACCATCGACTCCCGGCCGTCTATCGACTTGTTGGCGATGGCGATGCGGCCCGACACGACCACGAACAGCTCGTCGGGATCCTCGCCCTCCCTGAATAGCACGTCGCCACGGCGCAATTCGAGGTCCTGCCCGGCTTCGACGACCTTGGCCAGGGCGTCGTCACCCAGCCCGGCGAACAGGATGGTCTCGCTCAAGAGTGTGGTGTCCGGCATGTCGAATGGCCATGCTAGTGAGATGTGGTACCCCGCAGGGTTATCGACACCACCGCGCTCCGGCGCAGGTTGCGGTCACCGCCGACCCGGGAGCGGCCGGTGAGCATCTGGACTGTGGTGGTCGCCGCCGGGGCAGGAGAGCGCTTCGGTGGCGACAAGCAGGCCGCCGACCTGGCCGGTCGGGCGGTGGTGGCCCGTTCGGTCGCCGCCGCTTCGTCGGTCTCCGATGGGGTTGTCGTCGTGGTGTCGGCCGAGCGTCGGGAGGCGGTCGCCGACCTGGTGTCCGGGGTCGATGGCGTGGAGGCGATCGTCGACGGTGGGGCCACCCGATCGGCATCCGTGCGGTGCGGCCTGGCCGTCGTACCCGCCGCTGCCAAGGTGGTGCTGGTCCACGACGGGGCACGTCCCCTGGCCACACCCGAGCTGTTCCGCCGGGTCGTGGAAGCGGTGCTGGCTGGTGCCGATGCCGTGGTCCCGGGGGTGCCGGTGGCCGATTCGCTGCGGACGACCGACGGCCGCGTCATGGGACGCGATGGCGTCATCGCCGTCCAGACCCCCCAGGGCTTCAGTGCCGAATGCCTCCGGGCGGCCCATGCCGGTGGCGACGAGGCCTCCGACGACGCCACCCTGGTCGAGGCATCGGGTGGCACAGTGGTGGTCGTGGAGGGCGATCCGGCGAACCTGAAGATCACACGCCCGATCGACCTTGAGCTGGCCGTGCTGGAGTTGGACCGGGCAACGGGGGGCTCGTCGCATGCCTGAGATCCGGGTCGGCCAGGGGTTCGACATCCATCCGTTCAGCGATGACCCGCACCGCCGCCTGGTGCTGGGAGGGGTCGCGTTCGATGGCCCGGGCCTCGTCGGGCACAGCGATGCAGACGCGGTGGCCCACGCCGTCATCGACGCCCTGCTGGGTGCGTCAGGCCTCGGCGACATCGGGCAGCGCTATCCGGACACCGATCCGATGCATGCCGGTGCCGACAGCATGGCCATGCTGGCCGACACGGTTGCCGCCGTCCTGGCCGAGGGTTGGGAGGTGGCCAACGTGGACTGCACGGTGGTGCTCGAGGCGCCGCGCCTGGCGCCGCGTCGCGACGAGATGCAGGACGCCCTCACCGCGGTGGTCGGGGCGCAGGTGTCGGTGAAGGGACGGCGGGCCGAGGGCCTGGGTGCCCTCGGCCGTCGGGAGGGCGTGGCCTGCTTCGCCGTGGCCCTCCTGCAGCGGGATGGTCGGCAGGCATGAGTGGACCGAACGCAGGTGGGCGCGGCGGGTCGGGTGGCTCGGGTGGACCGAAGCGCGGCGGCCCGAAGGGTCCGAAGCGCAGTGGGTCGGCAGGCCCGAAGGGCGGCGGACGCTCCGGTCGGGGTTCGGATGGTGGACGGTCCGGTCCACGACGGCGTGGCAGCACTGCAGGCCGGCCCGGTGGTCCACGCGGAGGTCGTCCAGGGGCCAGGGGCCCCGGGCAGCGGGGGAGCACTCCTATGGGCAACCGGTCCGACGGCTCGCCGAAGGGCCTGGGTGGCGATCAGGTGGAGGGCCGCCAGGCCGTGCGGGAACTGCTGCTGGCAGGGACCCGGCGGACCCGGGAGGTTCTGCTGGCCGGCGACCTGGATCCGGCTCCGATCCTGGACGACATCATCGACCTCGCCGACGAGGCCAGGGTCACGATCCGCGAGGTCTCCCGATCCAAGTTCGAGTCGGTGGCACGTACCGAAGCTCCACAGGGCGTGCTGGCCATGGCCCAGCCTCTGCACGAACACGACCTGGAGGACCTCATCGGTCCCGACGCCCGGGGAAGGGATCCGTTCCTGCTCCTCCTGGACGGCGTGACCGACCCGGGAAACCTGGGGGCGATCCTGCGGTCGGCCGAGTGCGCCGGGGTGACCGGCGTGGTGCTGCCCCGCCACCGTGCCGCCGGGGTGACGGCCGCCGTGACCAAGTCGGCGGCGGGGGCCATAGAGCACCTCCGCATGACCCGGGTGGCCGGCCTGCCCAAGGCCATGGGCCGGATGGCGGATGCGGGGGTGTGGTCGGTCGGCCTGGATGCGGGCGGCGAGACGGCTATCCACGAACTGAAGGTCGCCGACCAGCCGGTGGCGCTCGTGATGGGAGCCGAGGGTTCGGGCCTCTCGCGCCTCGTGCGGGAGCGTTGCGACACCATCGCCCACATTCCCCTCGGTGGGGTGCTCGGATCGCTCAACGTGTCGGCCGCCGCCGCCATCGCCCTGTTCGAGGTGGCCCGGCACCGCCGGTGAGCCCGAGGTCGGATTCGAACCGACGACCTGACGCTTACAAGGCGCCTGCTCTGACCAACTGAGCTACTCGGGCGGGATGGCGCTGGTGGCGCCGCAGTACCCGCCTGAGGCTACTGAGACGGGCCGGGCACGTCGCCCGGCCCGCCTATGCCGTCATGCCTGGGCGGCTTCCGAGCCGGCGCCCCGGAAAAGCACGATGCTGGTGACCAGCAGCCAGAGCATGGAGAGCATGACCCCGATGAGGGCGACCTCGTGCGGGATCAGCGCCACGACGGCCAGCACGTAGCCGGCCACGGCCAGCCACGACGGGATGAGGCCGGTCTGCTTGGCGCTGGCTCCCAGGCTGATCATGAGCAGTACCAGGCCAGCGACGTAGGGAATGAACAGATATTCGGTGATGGCGCTGATGGCGACCACCGATTCGGCGGGGAGGCTGGCCGCCGCGTCCCCGAGGGTGAGAGTGATGGAGCCGTCGATCGAGCTCCCGATCGCGATGAAGAAGGCGCCGATTTCGGCCGTCGTGGCCAGGACGGTGGCCCCCCGGTCGCGCATCGCCGAACCTAGCCATGCCCCGAACAGGGCCATGAGGATGACGCCCAGCAGCACCAGCCAGCCGGCCCAGCGCCCCGTGTCACCGAGGTCGGTCCAGAAGTCCACCACCTCGGCGGTCGACGACGTCGCGACCTCAGGCGGCATACCGGCAACCGCCATCCAGCCGACGAACCCGAGGATCATGGACGCGGCACCGGACAACGGTCCGAAGCGATTGAGGAAACGGTTCACAGGGGGACTTCCTTCTCGCCGGTGGCGAAATCCCACACCCCGCCGCGCTCGCGCGCGCTCCCCGCAGCGACAAGGTGTTCCCGGATCGGGCGCTCCGGCGCCGGGGGTACTTGAACGGCCCCCCGCGGTGGAGGATCATCACCATGTGGCATTAACCCGGCGAGACCGCGACATCCTGGACTTCGAGCGTTCCTGGTGGACGGCTACCTCGCCGAAGGACGTCCAGATCCGTGAACGGTTCGAGCTCTCGGCCACCCGCTACTACCAGTTGTTGGGTGAGTTGCTGGAGGACGGCGAGGCCATGGCCTACGACCCGCTGGTCGTGAGGCGCCTCCGGCGTCAGCGTGATCGTCGCCGCAGGGCACGCCTCGAACCTCGGGTGGTCGAAGACGACGGCGGCCGATGAACGTCGGCCGCCGCAGCGGGGGGCTCGGACCGAGCAACGCCGCCGCTACGCCTCGTGCCCTCCTGATCGTCGGCGTGGCCGTGGCGATCGGCCTGCTCATGCTCTGGAAGGGACTGGACAGCTCGCCGGTGGCGGCCGACAGGCAGACTCCCGCCCTCACCGATGACGTTCCGGTTGCCGATCCGGTGCCGGGAGCGACGGGCTCTGCCATCACGACCGAACCGCCGACCGAGCTGCCTGACGCCGTGGTGCCGACCTCGACGGTCCCGACGACCACCGAGGCCCTGTTCCCGACCCCGACGCACGCTCCCAACGAGGTGAAGGTCCTGGTGGCCAACGGTTCCGGGGTCTCGGGCGCTGCCGGCAAGGTCACCGACATGCTCAGCCCGTTGGGTTGGGCGATGGAGTCGCCGTCGAACGCCGACAAGACCGGCACCACGCGGGTCTACTACCGCACCGCCTACCTCGCCGATGCCAGGAAGATCGTGGACCACTTCGGCGAGATCCCCTCCCTGCTAGAGAAGATGCCGACGGGTGGGCCGGCGGTTCCGGCCAAGGCCGAGGACCGTGTGGCGAACGCCGACATCGTGGTGGTCCTGGGCTCGGACCAGCGCATCCAGTCCAACTGAGGTCGACCGGTGCGGGTGGTCGCCGCGCCGGACAAGTTCCGGGGCACCGTATCGGCGACCGAGGCCGCATCTGCGATAGCCCGGGCCGTGGCCTCGGCGGGGGGGACCACCCTCGAGGTGCCGATGGCCGACGGTGGGGAGGGCCTGCTCGAGGTCCTGGGTGGTCCGGACCGAACCACCCAGGTGACCGGCCCCCTGGGTTCTCCCATCAAGGCGGGCTGGCGGCTCTCGGGCGGTACGGCGGTGGTCGAGATGGCCCGGGCCTCGGGCCTGGCCCTGGCCGGCGGCGCCGAAGGGAACCGACCGCTTGATGCCACCACGACAGGGGTGGGGGAGTTGCTCCGCCATGCCGTCGAGCTGGGGGCGCGGCGGATCATCGTCGGGATGGGGGGTTCGGCGACCACCGATGGTGGGTTGGGGGCGCTCGACGCCATGGGCTCGCCGTCCCGCTATCGGGGGGTCGAGCTGCTGGTGGCCTGTGACGTGCGGACACGATTCACCGAGGCGGCCGAGGTGTTCGGGCCCCAGAAGGGCGCTACCGACGCCCAGGTGCGGCTGTTGACCGGTCGCCTCGAGCGCCTGGTCCAGGTGTACGGGGAGCGCTTTGGTTCGGATGTCTCGGAACTCGACCGGGCCGGGGCGGCCGGCGGCCTGGCGGGCGGCCTGGCGGCGATGGGTGCCGAGCTGGTCGACGGGGTCGATCTGGTGGCCGAGGAACTCCGCCTGGACGAGCTCGTGGCCGGGGTCGACCTGGTGGTGACCGGTGAGGGATGGCTGGATGCCACCTCGTTCCAGGGCAAGGTCGTCGGCGGGGTGGCGGCCTATGCCGCGGCTGCCGGCGTGCCGCTCCTCGTGGTGGTCGGAGGCGCCGAGCACGAGGCCGCGACTCGGGCCGATGTCATCTCGCTGGTCGACCGGTTCGGCGCGGACCGGGCCCTCGCCGACACGGCGGCGTGCATCACCGAGGCCCTAGCCGAGCGCCTCGCCCTGCTCTGAACCAGCCCGGCCGAGGGGTGTGTGATTCCCGACCGCGTGGCTAGGGTTTCCGCCCATGGCCGTCATCATCCGCATCCCCACCACGCTCCGTCCGCTGACCGCCGGTCAGGCCGAGGTCGAGGTCGAGGCCGGTACGGTCGGCGAGGCGCTCAACGCGCTGGACACCGCACATCCCGGCTTCACCGACCGGCTCCTCGACGAGGCGGGCGCGTTGCGCCGCTTCGTGAACGTGTTCGTGAGCGACGACGACGTGCGCTTCCTGGACGGCATGGACACCGCCGTTCCCGAGGGTGCCACTGTCGCCATCGTGCCGGCCGTCGCCGGGGGCTGAACGCCCGTCACCGATCCACCCATGGAGCCTCGGGACGTTGGAAAACCGCCGATCCGCTGATTGGATTGGCACTCGCTTGAAGAGAGTGCCAGCGGCCGCGTACCCGCTCCGCTGGTTTACCGATCACTGAGAGGTTGCCGCCGATGGCGAAGATCATCACGTTCGACGAGACGGCCCGCCGGTCGCTCGAGAGGGGCATGAACCAGCTGGCAGACGCCGTGCGGGTCACGCTCGGACCGAAGGGCAGGAACGTCGTCCTGGAGAAGAAGTGGGGTGCCCCCACCATCACCAACGACGGCGTGTCCATCGCCAAGGAGATCGACCTTGAGGACCCCTACGAGCGCATCGGCGCCGAGCTGGTCAAGGAGGTCGCCAAGAAGACCGACGACGTCGCCGGTGACGGCACCACCACGGCAACCGTTCTGGCCTGGGCGATGGTCCGCGAGGGCCTGCGCAACGTGGCCGCAGGGGCCAACCCGATGTCACTCAAGAAGGGCATCGAGGCCGCAGTGGCCGCCGCCGTCGATTCGATCCGGGATTCGGCCCAGGACGTGTCCAGCGACAAGACCCAGATCGCCAATGTGGCCGCCATCTCGGCCGGCGACGCCGAGATCGGCGAGGTGATCTCCGAGGCCATCGACAAGGTGGGCAAGGACGGTGTCATCACCGTCGAGGAGGGTCAGACCTTCGGCATGGAGATGGACCTCGTCGAGGGCATGCGCTTCGACAAGGGCTACATCTCCCCATACTTCGTGACCGACCCCGACCGAATGGAGGCCGTCCTGGAGGACCCGTACGTCCTGTTCGTCGGCTCCAAGGTCACCGCGGTGCGCGACCTGGTGCCGGCCCTGGAGAAGGTCATGCAGACCAGCCGCCCTCTGGTCATCATCTCTGAGGACGTCGAGGGCGAGGCCCTGGCCACCCTCGTGGTCAACAAGATCCGTGGCACGTTCACCTCGGTGGCCATCAAGGCCCCCGGCTTCGGTGATCGCCGCAAGGCGATGCTTCAGGACATGGCCATCCTCACCGGTGGTCAGGTCATCTCCGAGGAGGTCGGCCTCAAGGTCGACGCCGTCACGCTGGACATGCTGGGCCAGGCTCGCAAGATCGTGGTCAGCAAGGACGAGACCACCATCGTCGAGGGGGCGGGCGACGAAGCCGACATCGCAGGCCGCATCTCCCAGATCAAGGGCGAGATCGAGAACACCGATTCGGACTACGACCGGGAGAAGCTCCAGGAGCGCCTGGCCAAGCTGTCCGGCGGCGTCGCCGTCCTGAAGGTCGGAGCAGCCACCGAGGTGGAGTTGAAGGAGAAGAAGCACCGCATCGAGGACGCTGTAAGCACCACCAAGGCGGCCATCGAGGAGGGTGTCGTCGCCGGCGGCGGCGTGACCCTGCTGCGTGCCCAGGAGGCGGCCGGAGCGGCGGGTGACGACCTCACGCCCGACGAGGCCACCGGTGCACGCATCGTGGCCAAGGCCCTGGAGGCCCCACTCCACCAGATCGCGGTCAACGCCGGCCTCGAGGGTGGCGTCATCGTCGATAAGGTACGCAACCTGGACGGCCCGAACGGCCTGAACGCCGAAACCGAGGAATACGAGGACCTGATCGCCGCTGGCATCATCGATGCCGCCAAGGTCACCAGGTCGGCCCTGCAGAACGCCGGATCGATCGCCGCCCTGTTCCTCACCACCGAGGTCGTCATCGCCGACGCCCCGGCCGAGGGTGCCGACGGCGGTATGCCGGGCATGGACTTCTAGGAGCCGCGAGAGCTGACCGATCCACGGATCTGAGCTGACCCTGACGGTCCGGGCGCCCTTCGGGGCGCCCGTTTCGCGTCCGGCGTCCGGTCCGGCCGCGTACGGGTGTTCACTGGTGTCCGTGGACGTACGAACGAATGGGGAGACGGACCTGTGAGCCGGGGTCGGACGGCGAGGGTGTTCACCCGACGCGTCGACGCCGACGGCATCCGACGGGTGCCCGACGAGCTGATCGTCGAGGAGCCGATGTCGATACGCCTGGACGGCGAGCTGGTCGCCACGACCATGCGGACCCCGGGGGACGACTTCGAGTTGGCCGTCGGCTTCTGCGTCACCGAGGGCGTGTTGCACGACGCACCGGTACGGACCGTTCGCTACTGCGGGCAGGGTTCCGCCGCGGAGTCCGAGTACAACGACGTCACGGTCGACACCGGCGGGCTGGCCCCGGCGCCCACCCCGAGGCTGGGTCCGGCCTCTTCGTCATGTGGCGTGTGCGGCACGGTGGCGATCAGCGAGCTGCTGGATCGGCTCCGGCCGCTGGACGTGGCCCCGTTCGACGTCGCGGTACTGGCCGGCATGGCCGACCGGATCGACGGCCAGGCCCTCTTTACGACCACCGGAGCGGTGCACGCAGCGGTGGCCTTTGACCGGACCGGCCAGCCCCTCCTGATACGCGAGGACATTGGCCGGCACAATGCCGTGGACAAGGTGGTGGGTCGCCTGCAGATGGACGGTCGCCTGCCGGCCGGCGACCTCGGCCTCTGGGTGAGCGGTCGGGCGTCCTTCGAGATGGCACAGAAGGCCTGGGCCGCCGGCTTCGCCTGCCTGGTGGCTGTCAGCGGCCCGTCGGCCCTTGCCGTGGAGACGGCCCGGGTGGCCAACCTGCAGCTGGCCGGGTTCGCCCGTGGCGATCGCCTCAACCTCTATACCGGCGACTGAGCGTCCGTGATTCCCCGGCGGTTCGCGGTGGGTGCGGGCGCCGCTGGGTGCCCTGTGCCGGCGGTTCCGTAGAATCCGTCCGATGAGCGAACCGGTCACCCCCGCCGAGGGCCTCGGCGTCCTCCACCTCTTCTGCAAGCTCCGCCGGAAGATCCCGGCCTTCGGCCGGCCGGTCGACCGCCGGGCGGTCCGGGCCGCCGTCACGGCCGCGACCGATGCCGGTGACCAGGTGATCACGGTTGCCATCCTGGGCCACAAGGCCGACCTGGCCTTCATGGTCCTGAGCGAGGACCTCTGGCGCCTCCGGGACGTCCAGACCAGCCTGGTGGCCGCGGGCCTCGACGTGGTCGACAGCTATGTCTCGATGACCGAGTTGTCCGAGTACTCCCAGGGCCTGCCCGATGAGATGCGACGGGCCCGGCTCCATCCGGTGCTTCCTCCCGAGGACAAGCCGGCCTGGTGCTTCTACCCGATGTCCAAGCGTCGCAACGTGGACGCCAACTGGTTCACCCTGCCCTACGACGACCGGCACGAGCTGATGATGGAGCACGGCACCTCGGGCCGGAAGTTCGCCGGCCGGATCCTCCAGGTGGTCACCGGCTCCACTGGAGTAGACGACTTCGAGTGGGGGGTCACCCTGTTCGGCCAGCGTCCTGACGACCTCAAGGACGTCGTCTACAACATGCGGTACGACAGGGCCTCGGCCGTATACGGCGAGTTCGGCGAGTTCTATTTCGGCATGGTCGACGACCTGGACACCGTCCTGGCCCGGGTGGGCCTGCGCTGACCGTGGCAGCCACCACCGAGGTGACCGGGCCGGGCCTCGACGCCCTTCGCCGGGCGTTGCAGGACCTGGGGAGGGTGGTGGTGGCGTTCTCCGGGGGTGCCGACTCGGCCTTCCTGGCCCGTGTCGCCCACGACACCCTCGGTGTCGACCGGGTCCACGTCGTGACCGCCGTCTCGCCCTCGCTGGCAGGCGACGAGCGGGCTGACGCCGCTGCCCTCGCCGACGAGTGGGGGCTCCGGTGGTCGGCGGTCGAGACCCACGAGATGGCCGACGCCGCCTACCGGGTCAACGACGGCGACCGCTGTGGCCGCTGCAAGGTGGCCCTCATGGACGTGCTGGACCCGATCGCCGCCGATGAGTTGGCCACCGTGGTCCTCGGTGTCAACATCGACGACCTCGCCGACCACAGGCCCGGCCAGACCGTGGCTGCCGACCGGGGTGCCCGCTTCCCGCTGGTGGAGGCCGGCCTGACCAAGGCCGACGTTCGCCACCATTCCCGGGCCATGGGGCTCCGAACCGCCGACAAACCCGCCGCAGCCTGTCTGGCATCGAGGGTTCCCTACGGGACCGAGGTGACCGTTGCGGTCCTCTCGGCCGTGGAGCGGGCGGAGGGCGCCCTGCGACGCCTGGGCTTCGACGACCTCCGGGTCCGCCACCTGGACGACACCGCCCGGATCGAGGTTCCGACCGATCGGTTGGCCGAGGTCGTGGAGCGGCGTGCAGAGGTGGTGGCCGCCGTGGCCGCTGCCGGCTACGCCTACGTCACGCTCGACCTGGAGGGTCTGAGGTCGGGCAACCTGAACCGGACCCTGGAGGGTGGGAAACGGGTCGGTGGATGAGTCGACCCCTACGCGGACCGACGACGAGGCCCGCCTGGCCGAGCTGGCAGAGGGGCTGGCGGATGGGATCGTCGCAGCCCTGCCGGGCTGGGTCGCCCGATGCATCGCGGCCAGGTCGGTCGGGGTGACGGTCGACGATGCGGTGGTGGCCGCTGCCGGTCGACGTGCCGCCGCCGACGTGGGCCCTCGGGTCCGGCGCCTGCTGGCGGCCGACATCGACGAGCAACGCACCGGTCCGCTGGCGCTGGTACGCCACGCGGTCGCCTACCCCGCCTCGGTGCTGTCCGCTGCCGGGGTCGCGCCGGTTGAGCGGGATGCCGACGCGGTTCGCCTGTTTCCGGACGACGCCTACGACCTCTCGCCGGCGTCGTTCGCGGAGCTGCACCCCGACCTGCGCGGTCCGGGCCTGGAGTGGGGGGCGGCCAAGGCACACGTCCACCGCCGCAGGCACGGTGCCCACCCGGGGTTCCCGGATTCCGGGGGCTGAGGCGTCCCCGCTACCGTCGGGCCGGTGAACCCGCTGGAGATGACCGACCTTCTGGAGGACCGGACGCTCCGGGGGCCGGATTTCTGTCGGGCACTGACAGAACGCATCGACGGGTTCCTGGCCGAGGTATTCGCCGCGGCCGACCCGCCGACCGGTACCGCCCTGGTGGCAGTGGGTGGCTACGGCCGTCGGGAGCAGTGTCCGGGCAGCGACGTGGACGTGGTGCTGGTGCATCCGCCGGGCGTCGACATCGCCGACGTCGCAGAGCGGGTCTGGTACCCGCTGTGGGACGCGGGCCTGAAGCTCGGCCACCAGGTAGGCACGCTGCCCCAGCTCCTCGAGGTGGCATCCGAGCACCTGGACACCGCCACCAGCCTGCTGGCCGCCCGCCCGGTGGCCGGCGATCCGGCGGTGGCCGAACGGCTGGCCGCCGAGGCACTCGAACAGTGGTCCGGCAGGTCGCGTCGCCACCTCGACGACCTCCAGGCCTCGGTCGCCGAGCGCCATGCCCGATACGGGGAGGTGGCCTTCCTGCTCGAACCGGATCTCAAGGAGTCCCGGGGTGGCCTGCGCGACGTCCACAACCTGCTCTGGGTGGAACAGGCCACCGTGCCCATACTCCGGGAGGTCGAGTCGGCGGGCCTGGTCGCCGCGGCCGAGACGCTGCTGGCCGTCCGCGTCGAGCTCCACCGCCTCACCGGACAGCGGGCCGATCGCCTCCTGCTGGAACTCCAGGATGACGTGGCGGCGGCACTCGACCTGGCCGATGCCGACGTCCTGATGGCTGAGGTGGCCGCCGCGGCGCGCACCATCGCCTGGACCGGCGAGGGAGCGGCGCGCCGCACCCGGCGGGCCGCCCGTCGGCGCGGACCGCTCAGGGCCCTCGGCAACCTGCGCCGTCGGGAGGTGGCCCCCGGCCTGGTGCTCGACGACGGGCGCCTGGAGCTCACGGCCGAGGCCGACCTGGGCGATCCGCTCCTCGTGCTGAGGTGCGCGAGGGTGGCCGCCGAGCACGATGCCTACCTGCAGCGCGGGTCCCTGGAGCGACTGGCCGACAACGCCCTGCCGCTGCCCGTGCCGTGGCCTGACGAGGCCCGTGAGATGTTCGTGGCGCTGCTCGCAGCCGGACCATCGGCCATCCCGGTCATCGAGGACCTCGATCACGTGGGGTTGTTCGTGCTCATGGTCCCTGAGTGGGAGCCGTGCCGATCCCGGCCCCAGCGCAACGCCTACCACCGCTTCACCGTCGACCGGCACCTGATGGAGACGGCCGCGGAGGCGTCCCGTCTCGTCGACAGGGTGGACCGGCCCGACCTGCTGCTGGTGGGCGCGCTGTTCCACGACATCGGCAAGGGCTACCCGGGTGACCACACCGAGGTCGGGGTCGACCTGTTGCGGACCATCGCCAGCCGCATGGGGTTCGACGATGGTGACGTCGACATCCTGGTGGCGATGGTCCGGCACCACCTCCTGCTCCCCGACGTGGCCACCCGCCGGGACCTGGACGACGACGGCACCATCGCCTCGGTGGCCGACGCCCTGCAGAGCGGCCGTCTGCTCCACCTGCTGGGTGCCCTCACCGAGGCCGACTCGATCGCCACGGGGCCCTCGGCGTGGAGCGACTGGAAGGGTGGTCTGGTGCGCGAGCTGGTCAGCAGGGTGTCGCACGTGCTGGGCGGCGGCGACGTCGGCGAGGTGGTGGGCGGGTTGTTCCCGAATGCCGAACAGCAGGCGCTCCTGGACGAGGGTGGGTTCGTGGCGCGCGGCGAGGGTCGGACCCTGACCGTGGTCGCCGCCGACCGCCCGGGCACGTTCTCAAAGGTGGCCGGCGTCCTCTCGCTGAACGGTGCCGACGTCCAGGGTGCCTCGGCCCATTCGGAGAACGGTCGGGCGCTCTCGGTGTTCCGGGTCGGTTCGGTGCTGGGCGGCGACCCGGACTGGGTCCGGATCGCCGCCCAGATAGAGCAGGCGCTGGCCGGTCGCCTGGCCCTGGCCGCCCGACTGGGGGACAGGTCACGGACGTACCGGCCGATCCGACTGGCCGCCCGTCCCGCCCGGCCACGGGTGACGGTGGACAACCGGACCTCGGCAACGGCCACGGTTCTGGAGGTGACCTGCCCGGACGGCGTGGGCGTGCTGTACCGGATCACCCGTGCGTTCGCCGAGCTGGACCTGGACATAGTGCGGGCGCACGTCCAGACGTTGGGTTCGGACATCGTCGACGCCTTCTACGTGCGGGACGCCTCCGGCGCCAAGATCCTGGACGAGGACCATCTGGCCGAGATCGAGCTCTCGGTCCTCCGGTGGGTGGCGGTCGACTTCTGACCTGCCGGAGCGGATGGGTGGACCCGAGCGCCTACGGTTCAGCCATGTCCGATCCCAGCGTCGACCCGCCGTCGCAGCTGGACCTCCTGCGCTGGGCCGAGGCGTTGGCCGGCTCGGCCCGTACCGGCCTCGGGTTCACGGAGTCGCTGTACGAGCGGGAACGCTACGAGGAGGTTCTCCACGTGGCGGCGGAGATCCGGGCCCGGGCCGACGCCCTGTCCGGTCGGCCGTTCGACGTCGACACCCTGGTCAGGGACTGGTTGGGCTCGGTGGGGCGGGGCGTACCCGGCTACGTGACGCCCAAGGTGACCATAGGGGCGGTCGTGGGCAACGACGCCGGTGAGCTCCTGCTGGTGCAGCGGGCCGACTCCGGAGTGTGGCTCTATCCGACCGGCTGGGCCGACGTCGGCTACTCGGCCGCCGAGGTCGTGGTCAAGGAGGTCTTCGAGGAGACGGGCATCCGGTGCGAGGTGGTGCGTCCCATCGCCATCCTGGACGGGATGAGGCTCGGCATCACCGGCATCCCCCTCTACTCGCTGGTGTTCCACTGTCGGATGACCGGTGGCGAGTTGTCCGCCCACCCGCTGGAGTGCTCCGACGTCGGGTTCTTCGAAGAGGGCGGGTTGCCGGAGGGCTCGGCGCTTCCCGAAGAGTGGGCCACGGAGGCGTTCGCCGCGATCCGGGGCGAAGAGCTCGATGTGCGGTTCGACCGGCCCCGGGTTCCCCCCTGGCTGGCCGGGGAGGCCTGACCGATCAGGTGCCTGGCTGGTTACGTAAGAAGTCCTCGACCTCGGCGACCAGGCTGTCGGGGTCGTCGGCGGTCTCCTCGTCGAAGTCGGCTTCCAACTGCTCGACGTACTCCATGGTGCCGTCGTCCTCGGCGACCAGCTCGGTGACCTGGCGCACGTAGGCCGCAGCCGCGATCTCGAGGTCGGTGCGCGGTACGTCGACCTCCAGGACCTGGCAGAGGCGTTCGACCAGGGCGAGGGCCGCCTTGGGCGACGGTACGTTGGACACGTAGGCGGGGACGCTGGCCCAGAACGAGGCCGTGCTGACCCCACGGTCCCGTAGCCCTGCTGCCAGCACGCCCACGATGCCCGTAGGACCCTCGTAGGTCGAGGGCGACAGGTCCAGACGCCGGGCCAGGGCAGCGTCGTCGGTGCCGCCGTACACCTGGGTGGGCCGGCTGTGGGGCACGTCGGTGAGCAGGGCGCCAAGCGTGCAGACCATGGTGGCGCCGAAGGCCTCGGCGGTGATCGCCAGGTGGTCGACGAAGGTCCGCCAGCGCAGCTGGGGCTCGTGGCCGATTGCGCACACCAGGTCGTGGGCACTCCCCGGGATGCGGGCCACGTGGATGCCGGTGGACGGCCACACGATCTGGCGGGCGTCGTTGTCGTCGATGCACACGTTGGGTCTGGCCACGGTGAAGTCGAAGAAGTCCTCGGCGTCGATCGTGGCCACATGCTCGGCTTCGAAGTGGTCGCGTACGTAGCGGGCGGCCGTGGAGCTGGCCTCGCCGGCGTCGTTCCAGCCCTCGAAGGCGGCTATGAGGATGGGCGACCGCAGGTCGGTCGGCATCTCGTCGACGTTCCAGATGAGGTGCGGAGCGGGGTCGGCGGTCATTGCTGACGGAGGCTAGCCAGACGCGTTCGTACGCGCGCCCGGAGGCGCCACCGTCGGGTCCTAGGCTCACCCACCATGGTTGGAGAGGCTCGGGAAGGGACGTTCACCGTTCGTGAGGTCACCGAGGTGGACGACGTCATGGTGGCGGCCATGGCCAGGCTGATTCCACAGTTGTCCAACTCCAGCCCCGCGCCCGACGCCGACGCCCTGGAGGCCATCGTGGGATCCGAGGCGTCGATCCTGCTGGTGGCCGAGGATCCCGGCGTCGAAGGCGAGTCGGCCATCCTCGGGAGCCTGACGCTGGCCATCTTCCGGATCCCGACGGGCCTGCGGGCCTGGATCGAGGACGTGGTCGTCGACGGGTCGGCCAGGGGTAGGGGTGTGGGCGAGGCCCTCAACCGGGCTGCCATGGACAGGGCCCGGGAAGTCGGCGCCACTACCGTCGACCTGACGTCGAGGCCGTCGCGGGAAGCCGCCAACCGCCTCTACCGGCGCCTCGGCTTCGAACAGCGGGCCACCAACGTCTACCGTCTCGGCCTCTGACCGGCGGGTTCGTCGGCCAGAGGCCTGGCGGTCGGGTCCGCCTGACGACAGCGCCGACCGATGTCGGTGCTACCGGTCCGGGTCGGCCGCCTGATCCTCGGCCAACTCGTCGGACAGCGTCAGCTCCCACTGCTCCAGTCCGGCGGCGTGCGCGCTCCTGGCCAGGATGTGGGAGCCCACCGGAGCGGCTACGAAGGTGAACACCAGCGTCAGGACCGCCTTGGAGAGGGCTGCGGCGGTTCCGATGTGCACCACGGCGCCGAGCAGCAGCCCGAGCAGCCCTAGCGTCGAGCATTTGGAGGCCGCGTGCAGCCGGTGGTAGGCGTCGGGCAGGCGGACGGTGCCCCATGCGCCGATGAGCATGAACGAGAGGCCGGACACCAGCAGGACGACCGTCGCCACGTCGCGTAGCCCGTCCACCTACGTCCCCTCTCCATCGTCCGGCGGTCGGGGGCCGGTCCTGACCGCTCCGATGTACTGGGCGAAGGCCAGCGTGGAGGCGAACCCGACGATGGCCACCAGCAGGGCCACGTCCAGCGAGACGGCCCGCCGCTGGTCGACGGCCAGGAGGACGACCAGGGCTACCACCTGCAGCGACAGCACGTCGCCGGCCAGCACCCGGTCGGCCAGGTGTGGTCCCTTCACCATGCGGTACATGGCCAGGCCGATCCCGACGACCACGGCGACGATGCCCGCCTCGACGACCACGCCTACCACGAGAAGACCTCCCGCCGGAGTCGTTCGTCGAGCCTCCGGAGGCCGGCGATGGCCTCGGAGCGGTCGCGGGCGTACATGCAGTGCACATACAGCCAGCGGTCGTCGTCGGAGACGTCCACGACCAGCGTCCCGGGGGTGAGGGTTATGCAGTTGGCCAGGACGGTCGTCTGCACGTCGTCCAGGTCGTCGACCGGGTACCGGAGGATGCGCGGTGTCTGGCTGAACCCGGGCGTCATGATCTCGCGGGCGATCTGCAGGTTGGCCCTGACGAGGATGGCCAGGAAGTACGCCCCGAACCGCAGCATCCGGAGAGCGCGACGACCGTGGTTCGGATGCGCCGTGGCGAGGTCGTAGACGGAGACCACGACGAAGCCCAGGGTGAGGCCGACCAGCAGGCCGAACCCGGTCCGGTTCCCAGACCAGAGCACGTAGAGCCCCGCCAGCGCCGCGTCGAACCCCACCCTGCGGATCATCCGCCACCTCCGGTCGCGGCCACCACGGAGTCGGGAGCCAGCGGGCTCACTGCCTGGATGTAGGCGGACGGATCCGTGAGCTGCTCCCCGGCGTGGAAGGCGATGTCGTAGATGGGCTCTGCGGCCAGGCCGATTGACACCGCTGCCACCACCAGGATCCCGATGCCGACGTGGGCTGGGCGGAGGCTGGCGGTGGTGGCGCCGCCCCGGGCCGGAGCCGGCCCCGACTCCGGTGACCAGAATCCCTCGGTCCAGATCTTCAGCATGGACAGCAGGGTCAGCGCACCGGTCGCCAGGCCGATGGCCGAGAGCCACCAGTGCATGGTCCAGCCCTCCCGGATGATCACCAGCTTGCCGAAGAAGCCGCTCAGCGGGGGCAGCCCGACCAGGCTCATGGCCGCCACGAAGAAGGCCACCCCCAGCCAACGGTGGCGCTTCAGGAGCCCACCCATCCCGTCGAGGTCGTCCGAGCCGGCGTGGCGTTCCATCACCCCGCAGCACAGGAACAGGGAGCTCTTCACAACCATGTGCTGGATCATGTAGTACAGCGCCCCGGCCAGGCCGACCGTGGTCATCATCGACATGCCGAACACCATGTAGCCCACCTGGCTGATCACGTGTATGGCGAGGATCCGCCGGACGTCGTGCTGCGATACCGCACCCAGCACCCCGAGGAGCATGGTCACCCCCGCCGATACGGCGATGATCGGCAGCACGACGTCGCGGGCTTCTCCCGCGGCGAAGACCAGCGGAAACGTACGCAGGACGGCGTACACGCCGACCTTGGTCAGCAGCCCGCTGAACAGCGCGGCGATCGAAACCGGGCACGTGTGGTACGTGTCCGGCAGCCAGAACCAGAGCGGGAAGAACGCCCCCTTCAGGCCGAAGACCACCAGCAGCATGACCGACAGGCCGGTGAACCCCGTCGGGAGGGGCACGCCCGCGGCGGACCGGTCGGCGACGAACCGGGCCAGGTCGGCGATGTTCAGCGTGCCGGTCATCCCGTAGACGAGGCCGGCGGTGATCACGAACACCGTCGAGGCGACCAGGTTCAACAGCAGGTACTTGTAGGCCTGCGTCATCTGCCGACGGGTACGCCCGATGGCCAGCAGCCCGTAGGACGCCATCAGCATGATCTCGAAGGCCACGAAGAGGTTGAAGAGGTCCCCGGTCAGGAAGCTCTGGTTCACCCCCACCAGCAGGAGCTGCATGAGCGGATGGAAGTAGCGCCGTTCGGTGAGGGGCTCGACCATCGAGAAGCCGTGGACGTAGCAGGCGGTGGCCACCAGCAGTCCGGCGCACAGCAGCAGGCCGGAGAGGCTGTCGAAGACCAGCGTGATCCCGAACGGCGCCGGCCATGCACCCATCTGCGACACCATCACCTCGCCGTGCCGGATCCGGACCAGCCACGTCAGGGCCAGCACCAGCATCGAGCAGAGGCTGGCCAGGCCCAGGACCCGCTGGGGGACCGGTCGGCGGACCAGGGCGACCGTCGCCAGGCTGGTGACCAGCGGGATCACCACGAACAGGCCGAGTAGGTCGTTGGTCACCGGTCGTCTCCCGTCCGCCCACGGGTCGGGCGGTCCTCGGTCGCCAACTCGTCCACGTTGAGCGTGCCGGTGCGCTTCGCCGTGAGTATCAGGAGAGTCAGGAGGAAGCCCATGACGGCGAAGTTGATGACGATGGCCGTCAGGATCAGCGCCTGGGGGAGGGGATCCACGAGGCCGACCGCGCCCAGGATCGGAGGGTTCCGCAGCCCGCCGTCCGCCAGGACCGGTGATCCGCTCATGGCGATTATGGACAGGTTGGCGCCGTGGCCGAGGGCGAACACACCCATGGCGACCGACTTCAGCTCGCGGGAGAGCATCAGGTAGACGCTGACCGTCACGAGGACCGCCACGCAGATGGCCAGGACGGTGGTCACCGATCCAGCTCCTCGCCCAGGCGACTGATCATCCCCACGGCCACCCCGACGACCACCAGCAGGACGCCCAGGTCGAACGCCGTGGCCGAGACCAGGTGGACGTCGGCGCCACCCAGGTGCAGGGTGGTCGAAGCGGAGCGCAGGAGTGGCTGGCCGAACAGCAGCGGCAGGGCGGCGACCCCCGCGGCCAGGCCCAGCCCGACGAACACGAGCCACCGGGGGTGGATGGGCAGGAGCCGGTGGAATGCCCGGTCGCCGTATGACATCCGGTAGGTGCACAGGCCCACGGAGGCGATGAGCCCTGCGATGAAGCCCCCGCCGGGCCCGTTGTGCCCCTTCAGCGCCGCATAGGCGGCGTACAGGAAGGTCAGGGGGAGGATGAACCGGACCGCGGTCCGCAGGATCACCGACGACATCCTCATCGCTGTGTCCCCTGGCCTGTCGGGACCCTGACGTCCTCCTCCTCGCGGTGGCGGCGACGACCGGGGAGCATCGACCAGACGCCCAGCGCGGCGGTGGCCAGGACCGTGATCTCCCCCAGGGTGTCGAATCCGCGGAAGTCGACGAGGATCACGTTGACCACGTTGCGTCCCTCGCCCCCCCGACCATCGGTCAACTCGGAGCCCTGGAGGCTGTGTGCCTCGAAGAACGCCCCGAGGGTCGGGGTGTCGTCGGCCCGGCTGTCGGCTGCGTGCCCGGCGATCAGGGTCATCCACCCGATCGTGATGCCGACCACCGAGGCGAGTGCCAGGCGCGGCAGCACCCGGATCCGGGGTCGACGGTCCGGCCGGGGCAGCAGGCGCAGCACCAGCAGGAACAGGATCACCGAGATGATCTCGAACATGAGCTGCGTGAGGGCCAGGTCGGGCGCCTGGTACACGAGGTAGAGGCCGACCACGGCGAAGCCGCTGGCCCCGAGCACCAGCACCCTCACCACGCGCTCTGTGACCATAGGGAGGGCGATGGCGGTGGCGCACACGACGGCGCCCAGCAGCAGTCCGGCGGGGTACTCCAGTGGGGCCATGCCCGCGGGCGGGCGCAGCATCGCCGGGTCGGCCCAGGCGGCCCAGCCGATGCACAACGTCAGGACCCCGAAGACGACGGCCAGGTAGTGGCGGACGTGGCCCGTCTGGACCGAGTGGAAGAGGCGGTGGCCGCCCTGCAGGATGCCCCGGTAGGAGGCTGGCCAGATCCGGGTGTGGACGTCGACCAGGTCCCGTCGCATCCAGCCCGAGAACCCGAGCACCGCCCCGACGCCGATCGCGACCATCGACATGAGCAGCGGCATCCCCGGGTGGAGGAACGGCTCCCAGGCCCACGGCAGGCCGTCGGCAAACGCCCCGTCGTTGACGTTCACCTCGATTCCGCGGAAGGTCCGGTTCCAGAGCGACGGGACCAGGCCGCCCAGGTACTGGAGTGCGATCAGGGCGGCTGCCGGAGCCCAGAGCATGAACGCCCAGCGGTCCACTCCGTGGGCGTCCGGCTCGGGGACGGCGGAACCGTCGCGTACCCCGGCACTGCTACCGAGGACGGTCGTGGCCAGCCTGACGAAGATGGCGACGTTGCACGCCGCCGCGGCCATCGCCATCACACCCACGACGGCCAGGAGCGGGTGCAGGCCTGCGGCGTGGGTGGTGGCGGCGAAGAAGAGCTCCTTGGCGACGAAGCTGACGGTTCCCGGTCCACCGGCCAGCGCGTAGCCGCTGAGCAGGAGGACGACGGCCACCACCTTGGTATCGGTGCCGGGTCGGTGCCACAGGCCGAACAGCTCGGGTAGGCGCCTGGCCCCGACCAGGTGTGCCAGCGCCCCGACGACGAGGAACAGCGGCGCCTTGTAGAGGGCGTGGCTGGCGATCTGGGTGAGGTCCCAGTCGATGGCCATGAGGCCTTCGGCCGTGGACGCTCCCCCCATGCCGTACATGGCGACCAGCAGGCCCAGGTGGCTCACAGTCGTGTAGGCGAAGATCCGCTTCAGGTCGCTCTGGCCAAGGGCCAGCACCGCCCCGAGCAGCATGGTGACCGCGCCTATCGACACCAGCAGGGGCAGCCAGAGGGCCAGGGCGCCGAAGGCCGGGAGCATGCGACCGAGAAGGAACACACCGGCCTTGACCATGGTCGCCGAGTGCAGGTACGCCGATACCGGCGTCGGGGCCTTCATGGCGCCCGGCAGCCAGTCGTGGAGGGGCCACTGGGCGCTCTTGGTCGCCGCCCCGACGAACATCAGCACGAACGCCGCCACCACGGTGCCGTCGTGGCTAATGGTGGTCGCCTCGGCGATCAGGCGGCTCCAGCGCCAGATGCCGGTGTGGCTTCCAAAGAGGAGGATCCCCCCGAGCAGGGCCAGGCCGCCCAGGCCCGTGGTGAAGAATGCCTGCATGGCCCGCTTCCCGGCGTCGGCGTCGTCGCGGTCCCATCCGATCAGGAGGAATGAGCTGATAGCGGTCAGTTCCCAGAACAGGACGGTCAGCAACAGGTGGTCTGCCAGGACTACCCCCAGCATGGCGCTGGTGAAGAACCCGAGGGTGGGGAAGAACCGGGCCAGCGACGCGTCGTCGGGGCCGAAGTAGGCACGAGCGTAGAGGACCACGACCACGCCCATGCCGGCGATGAGGAGGGCGAAGAAGGCACCGAGGCCGTCGACGAGGAAGCTGATGTCGAGCTGCAGGCTCGGGACCCACGGGATCGTGCCGGTCGGCGTGTCGGCGGGACTCACGCCGTGTCGTCCCAGGTGGATCGCCAGGAGGGCCACGCTGGCGACCGGTCCGGCTGCCGCCAGCGTCAGGCGTGGAAGCCTCTGGGATCCACCGAGGAGCATCGTGGCCAGACCGGAGAGGGCGGGAGCGCCCACGGCGGCCAGGATCAGGTAGGGGGCGGCTGTCACCACGCTGGACATTCTGGACGCTGGGCCGTTGAATCGGTGGCAACCTCAGGTTGCTCCTGATGGGAGGCCGTCCGCCAAGGTCGGCGTTCGAGGCCCATGGTACGTTCGACCGATGTCGCAGGGACCGGTGTCGCAGAAGCAGGTGGCTGAACGTTCGTTCACGGTGGTGGAGGACGAGCTCTGCTCGCTCTCCCAGTGGATGTACGAGAACCCCGAGTTGGGCTTCGAGGAGTTCGAGGCGTCAGAGCGCCTCAGTTCGTTTCTGTCCCGACAGGGCTTCGACGTCACCTATCCGAGCCATGGCCTGGACACTGCCTTCGAGGCAACGGTGGGAACCAGCGGCCCCCGCGTGGTCATCTGCTGCGAGTACGACGCCCTGCCCGGGATCGGACATGCCTGTGGGCACAACATCATCGCTACCGCCGCGGCGGGGGCCGGGGTGGCGATGGCTGGCCTGGCCGAGGACCTGGGGATCCGGGTGACCGTCCTCGGTACGCCGGCCGAGGAGGGCGGCGGGGGGAAGGTCGAGTTGATCAACGCAGGCGCCTTCGAGGACGCCGTGGCGTCGATGATGGTGCACCCGGGTCCGTTCGACCAGTTGGACCCCTCGTTCCAGGCCTGTCAGCACTACGACGTTGAGTTCTTCGGCAAGGAGTCGCACGCGGCGTTCGCTCCGGAGGAGGGGATCAACGCCCTGGACGCGTTCGTGCAGGCATACATGAACGTCGCCACGCTTCGTCAGGCCATGCTCTCCGGTGACCGTGTGCACTGCATCATCAGCCACGGTGGTGACGCGGCGAACATCATCCCGGCCTACACGAAGTCGGTCTGGCTGATCCGCTCGGCCAGCGTCGAGCGCCTGGCGGAGCTGGTCCCGAAGGTGAGGGCCTGCTTCGAGGGTGCGGCCACGGCCACCGGCTGCCGCCTCGGCTGGGAGGCCAAGGACCATCCCTACGAGAACATGGTCAACCATCCGGTCATCACCGACCTCTACAGGGCGAACTCGGTGGCGATGGACCGCCCGATGCCCACCGAGGAGGAGACCGGGTTCAGCGGTGGCTCGTCCGACATGGGCAACGTCAGCCAGGTCGTTCCCTCCATCCACCCGATGCTGGGCATCGAGTCAGGCGATGCCGTCAACCACCAGGTGGAGTTCGCCGACCACACCGTCACGGCCGACGGCATGAAGGCCATCAGGGACGGCGCCCTGTCCATGGCCTACACCATCATCGACATGGCCGACCAGGATGTCTGGGACAGACTCCGGGGATGAACCCTGCGTAGGTGACCAGTAACCAGCTGGCCCACGGGGTCACCGAGGTGACGGATGCCCAGCCGGTCCTCAGGGTCACCGACCTGACAACCCAGTTCGACACCCAGGACGGGATGGTGCACGCCGTGAACGGCGTGTCGTTCGAGTTGGCCGACGGCGAGGTCCTCGGCGTCGTCGGCGAGAGCGGCTCGGGCAAGAGCGTGACGATGATGTCGCTGCTCCGCCTCATACCCATGCCGCCGGGGGAGATAGTCGCGGGCGAGGCGATCTTCGAGGGTCGGGACCTACTGGCCATGGACCTCGACGAACTGCGGCTGGTACGGGGCGGGAAGGTCGGGTTCATATTCCAGGATCCGATGACGTCGCTGAACCCCGTCCTGACCGTCGGCTACCAGATCATGGAGTCCCTCCGGATCCACCAGCCCGGTCGGTCGACCGAACTCGGTCGACAGGCCCTGGAACTGCTGCAGCTGGTCGGGATCCCTTCGCCCGAGGAGCGCCTTCGCAGCTTCCCGCACGAGCTTTCGGGGGGCATGCGCCAGCGGGTGATGATCGCCGTCGCCCTGGCGTGTCGACCGAGGATCCTCGTGGCCGACGAGCCGACCACGGCGTTGGACGTGACCATCCAGGCCCAGATCCTGGAACTGGTCAAGAGGCTCCGCCGGGAGTTGGGGATGGCGGTCATCTGGATCACTCACGACCTCGGGGTGGTGGCCGGCCTCGTGGACCGGGTGGTGGTCATGTACGCCGGTCGGATCGTCGAGGACGCGCCGGTGGACGAGTTCTACGCATCGCCACAGCACCCCTACTCGCGCGGTCTCCTGGCCTCGTTGCCGTCCGCCGCGGTGAGGGGGCAGAAGCTGGTCAACATCGAGGGCCAGCCACCGGACATGCGCAACCGTCCGACCAGCTGTTCGTTCGCTCCCCGTTGTCCACACGTCCATGACCGGTGCCACCGGGAGGATCCGGCCCTGGTGGCGATATCCGGGACCCGTCGGCTGGCCTGCTGGTGGGACATCGACGAGGACGGTCCACGTGTCCACCGCTAGCTCGCACGGCGTCACGACCGCCGCGGAGGCGCCCGGATCCGACGTGTTCGTCAGCGTCAGGGGCCTGAAGAAGCACTTCCCGGTCACCAAGGGCATGTTCCGTCGCCAGGTCGGAGCCGTGCGGGCCGTCGACGGGGTGTCGTTCGACATCCGTCGTGGCGAGACCCTCGCGCTGGTCGGGGAGTCCGGGTCCGGCAAGTCCACCATCGGCCGCACCATCCTCCAACTCGAGAAGGCCACCGAGGGCAGCGTGGTGTTCGACGGCGTCGAGTTGGTCGGCCTGGCCGCAGGCGAGCTGCGCCGCACACGGCCCCGCATGCAGATGGTGTTCCAGGATCCGCACGCCTCGCTGAACCCCCGGATGACCGTCAGCTCGATCATCGGCGAGCCCCTCCTGGAGCACAGAACGTCGTCGTCCAGGGAGCGCCAGGAGAGGGTGGAGGAATTGCTGGGTCTGGTCGGCCTCGACCCGTCGCACGCCAACCGCTACCCACATGAGTTCTCGGGCGGGCAGCGGCAGCGGATCGGCATCGCCAGGGCCATCGCGCTGAACCCCGACTTCATCGTCTGTGACGAGCCGATCGCTGCCCTGGACGTCTCCATCCAGGCCCAGGTCGTCAACCTCATGGAGGAGCTGCAGGACCTGCTGGGCCTCACCTACCTGTTCATCTCCCATGACCTGGGCATGGTCCGCCACATAGCCGATCGGGTGGCGGTGATGTACCTCGGCAAGATCATGGAGCTCGCCGACGTCGACTCCCTGTACGCCGAACCGCTTCATCCCTATACCCGGGCGCTGCAGTCGTCGGCTCCGGTTCCGGATCCGGTCGTGGAGGCGACCCGGGTGAAGATCATCCTCGAGGGGGACATTCCCAGCCCGTCTCACCCACCACCCGGCTGCCCGTTCAGCACCCGCTGTCCGGAGGCCGTGGAACGCTGCCGCAGCGAGGTGCCGGCGTGGCGGGAGGTCGCTCCGGGGCACGGGGTCGCCTGCCATCTGGTCGGCGGTTAACCCGTCGACATGCGTACTCGAGTTTGTGTCTTGCGTCACAGGCTCTTAGGGTCCGAAGAGTTCAACAATGTGATCGGGCGCGCCGGCAGGGCGATCCGGTCGGAGGGAGACAGGAAAGTGACCAGGAAACGAATGAGGTTCATTGCGGTGCTGGCTGCGCTAGCGCTCGTCGTGTCCGCGTGTGGCAGCGACGACGCTGACGACGCGGCTCCGGCTACCACGGCCGCTCCGGCTACGACGGCTGCTCCGGCTACCACGGCGGCACCGGCTGCTACCGAGGCTCCCGCTGCGGCGGATTCGTCTGATCCGATCAAGTTGCCGATCCACAACTGGTCGTCCCAGATCGCCGGCGTTTACGCCGTTGGTGCGATCCTGGAAGCCACTGGCAACTCGGTCGAGTACATCTCGGCTGACTCCACGCTCGTTTACACGTCAATGTGTGAGGGCGACATGGACCTCGTTCATGAGGTCTGGGAGGGCGCCTTCGGCGTTGCCTTCATGGAGCAGGTCGACGCTGGCTGTGTGATCGATGCGGCCACGCACGACGCCAAGACCCGTGAAGAGTGGTGGTACCCGTCCTACGTTGAGGACGTGTGCCCGGGTCTCCCGGACTGGGAGGCGCTCAACGGCTGCGCTTCGATGTTCGCCACGCCCGATTCGGGTGGCAAGGGCCGCTTCCTTGGTGGTCCGGTGGACTGGTTGAAGGGTGACCAGGAGCGTGTCGAGGGTCTCGAGATGGACTTCATTGTCGAGAACGCCGGTACGGCTGGTGCCCTGTGGGCAGCCCTGGAGGCAGCTTCTGCCAACCAGGAGCCGATCGTGTTGTTCAACTGGACCCCGAACTTCATCGAGGCCATGTACGACGGCAAGTTCATCGAGTTCCCGACGTTTGCTGACGAGTGCCGGACCGATGCCTCATGGGGCCTCAACCCGGAGACGACTCACGACTGTGGCAACCCGAAGGACGGCTACCTCAAGCTCGGCGTCTGGTCCGGATTCCCGGACAAGTGGCCGAACGCGTATGCCGCGGTTCAGAAGATGAACTTCACGAACCTGGACATCGCCCAGTTGGCCATGTACGTCGACATCGACGGCATGGAGCCCGAGGATGCGGCAGCCTTGTGGCTCGCCGACAACTGCGCCCGCTGGACCGGATGGGCCAGCGCGGATGCCAGCGTCTGCCCGGAGGCTCCCGCTGCGGCGGCGGATTCGTCTGATGCGATCAAGTTGCCGATCCACAACTGGTCGTCCCAGATCGCCGGCGTTTACGCCGTTGGTGCGATCCTGGAAGCCACTGGCAACTCGGTCGAGTACATCTCGGCTGACTCCACGCTCGTTTACACGTCAATGTGTGAGGGCGACATGGACCTCGTTCATGAGGTCTGGGAAGGCGCCTTCGGCGTTGCCTTCATGGAGCAGGTCGACGCTGGCTGTGTGATCGATGCGGCCACGCATGACGCCAAGACCCGTGAGGACTGGTGGTACCCGTCCTACGTTGAGGACGTCTGCCCGGGTCTGCCGGACTGGGAGGCGCTCAACGACTGCGCTTCGATGTTCGCCACGCCCGATTCGGGTGGCAAGGGCCGCTTCCTTGGTGGCCCGGTGGACTGGTTGAAGGGTGACCAGGAGCGTGTCGAGGGTCTCGAGATGGACTTCATTGTCGAGAACGCCGGCACCGCCGGTGCCCTGTGGGCAGCGCTGGATGCAGCTTCTGCCAACCAGGAACCCGTCGTGATCTTCAACTGGACCCCGAACTTCGTCGAGGCCATGTACGACGGCAAGTTCATCGAGTTCCCGGAGTTCGCCGACGAGTGTCGGACCGACGCTTCGTGGGGCCTCAACCCCGAGACCACGCACGATTGTGGCAACCCGAAGGACGGGTACCTCAAGCTCGGTGTGTGGTCCGGCTTCCCGGACAAGTGGCCGAACGCGTACAAGGTCGTCCAGAGGATGAACTTCACCAACCTGGACGTGGCCCAGTTCGCCATGTACGTCGACATCGACGGCATGGAGCCCGAGGACGCGGCAGCGAAGTGGCTGGCCGACAACGCCGACCGGGTGGACGCCTGGGTCGGCTAGTCGTAAACGGACACGGCATCTGATGGTGCCGTAATCTCGGGCCGGTTGCCGGGGCCCACCCCCTCGGCAGCCGGCCCGTTACCGTTTTGCCACTAGGGTGCTTCGACCACGGGGCCACCAGTTCCCCCAGCGAGGCCTAACACGATGAACCAACCCAAGATGGCCTGCCGGAACGTCTGGAAGCTCTACGGGCCCGATCCTGACAAGTTTCTGGCCGCCCACGATGGCGATCCCGACCTGGACACCATCAAGGAGGGCGGCTACATCCCCGCAGTTCGGGACGCCTCGCTGGAGGTCTATGAGGGCGAGCTCGTAGTCCTGATGGGCCTGAGCGGCTCAGGCAAGTCCACCCTTGTCCGCTGCATGTCTCGCCTCATCGAACCAACAGCCGGCGAGATCGAATTCGACGGTGAGGACCTGCGTGCCGCCTCCGAGCGGGAGCTGGTCGAGCTTCGCCGACACAAGATGGGCATGGTGTTCCAGCACTTCGCCCTGTTCCCGCATCGCACGGTGCTCGATAACGTGGCCTTCCCGCTCGAAGTCCAGGGTGTCGACCTTGCCACCCGGAACGCCCGGGCCCTCGAGATCATCGATCTCGTAGGGCTGCACGGACGTGGCAACTACTACCCCAGGGAGCTCTCCGGCGGACAGCAACAGCGCGTCGGTATTGGTCGTTCCCTGGCCGTGGAGCCCGACGTCTGGTTCCTCGACGAGCCGTTCTCCGCCCTCGACGCCCTCATTCGGCGCGACATGCAGGACGAATTCCTCCGACTCCAGTCCACCTTGCAGAAGACGATCATCTTCATCACGCACGACTTCGACGAGGCCATCCGTCTCGCCGACCGAATCGCGATCATGCGCGACGGGGTGATCGACCAAATGGGCACCGCCGAGGAGTTGATCACCAACCCGGGTTCCGACTACGTCGCCGCGTTCACCAAGAACGTCTCCAGGGCCAAGTTGCTTCGAGTCCACACCCTGATGGGTCCACCATCGGATGACGCCCAGGACGACGTCGACGGGCGCGTGTTCGTGGCGTCGGTGGCCAGTCAGATCCTCAGTTCTGCGATCCCACTGAGGGTGGTCGAAGATGGGGAGGTTGTCGGCTCGATCACCGCGGCGCAGGTGACCGAGGCACTCTTCGAGGCTGAGTGATCACCAGGTCATGACCGATCAGACCACGTCCGAACCCATCGACACCTCCGACGCCGCGTCGGTAGATGGACCAGCGAAACAACTCTCCGGTCGCCAGAAGGCGACGATCGCCTTAGGACCATTCCTGATCCTGTGGTTCGCCTGGTGGCGGCTCGGGTCACACTCCATCTCCCGAACCGGCAAGTACGAAGGGGAGTCTGCTGCGCTTGAATGGCTGTACCGGGTTCCGCGGACCTGGACCGTCGACTGGTTCAACTTTGCGGGCCGGGACGGCTTCGCGAGCGTCAGCTACAAGGCCACGGGGTGGGTGAACATCTGGTTCGACCACCTCCGCTACGAGGAGTTCTTCCAGTTCACCGTGGCGTGGCACCTCTCCAAGGGACCGTGGCTGTTGGTTCTCCTGGCCTGCCTCGGGGCGACTGGCTGGATGGCCTGGCGCACTCGGAGCAACCGCTGGCTGGCTGCCATCGTGGCCGTGGCCTGGATGGGCTGGTCCGTCGACCTGTTCGACTTCCTGCACGTTCCCACGACGCCGTGGGTCTACGTCTTCGTGGTGGTCGGCATCGCCTCTGTAGCCCGAGCCGTGCAGGATCGGACGTTCGAATGGACGGCCGCCGCCACGGCCATCGCCATCGTCGGTTGGGTGACCCTGCAGACCAACGAGGAATCCTTCAACGTCAAGGCCTTCTTCCGTCAGGTCGCACGATGGCTGGAGTTCCCCCTGGACGTCACCGAGGGACTCCTGATCAGCGGCTACGGGCCCTGGCATCTTCCCGACATGCCGTGGCTGTTCATCTTCGCCCTCCTCGTCGGTGGAGCGGGCTGGATGGCCTGGCAACGCCGGAGCACCGCGTGGACGATTGCGACCGCGTTCGTGGGCTGGATGGCCGTGGTGAGCCTCTATGAGCCGTGGCATATTCCCGCCCTGCCGTGGATCGTGATCGCCGGCCTCTTCGGTGTCGTCGGTTGGAAGCTGGGTGGCTGGCGCCTCGCCCTCCTGTCGGTCGGGTTCATCCTCTACGCCTCCTTCGTTGGTGAACCTGCGGAGCAGGCCGGAGCGGAGACCCGCTGGGACAAGACGATGATCACGCTGTCCGCTGTCCTGGTGGCCGTTCCGATCGCCGCCCTGCTCGGAGCCGTCATCGGCCTGGTGGCTGCCAAGCGACGTCGGGTCGAACAGTTCCTGATCCCGATCATGAACCTGACACAGGCCTTCCCGCACTTCACCTTCCTCATCCCGATCGGCGTGTTCATCGGCCTCTCGCACAAGGCCGGTGTCATCGCCACGATCGCCTATGCCATCCCACCGATGGCCCGGGTGACGATCCTCGGCATCCAGGGGATCTCAAGTGAGGTCATCGAGGCGGGGATCATGGGCGGCTGCACACGCCGGCAGATGCTGTGGAAGGTGGAGTTGCCCGCCGCCCGCCAGTCCCTGCTGGTCGGAATCAACCAGGTGGTCATGGAATGCCTTGCCATGGTGGTCATCGCCTCGTTCGTCGGCACCGCCGGCCTGGGACAGGACCTCCTGTTCCGCCTCACGGGACTCCACATCGGCGCCGGAACTGAGATCGGGATCGCCATCGTCGTCATGGCCATCACCCTGGACCGCCTCAGCCAGGGGCTGGGTCGGCTCCAGCCAACCCACTACCCAGAGGGCGCGCCCTTCTGGAAACGCCACCCGTACCTCCTGGCCTCGGGAGCCGTGATGGTGGGCGGCCTCCTCCTGGCCCAGGCCTGGGATGCGGCCTTCCGCGTACCCAACTCGTGGATGCGGGGCCATGAGGGCTTCTGGGAATTCCTCGTGGACAACGGCAAGAGCGACGTGGCGTGGTGGCACCTGTCCGGTGGTCGGTGGCTAGTGCTCTTCCTGGCCGCCATCGCAGTCGCCGGATGGAGGGCCTGGGACACCCGGCGCTACCGCTGGCTCATCACCGCGGCCGCCCTGGCCTTGGCGGGATGGTCCGTCGACCTGTTCGACTTCCTGCACCTGTCCACCAAGCCGTGGATCTACGTCTTCGTGGCGGCCGGCGTCGCCGCCTTGGCGTACGGCTCATCGGTGCGAACCCGGCTACTGGCCCAGGCCTCCGGGGATGTCGGCTCCCACGGCGAGGCGGCCACCCAAGCCCAACAGTCGCTGCGCTTCACCTGGACGGCGGCCATGACGGTGATCGTGACGCTCGGCTGGGTGACCCTCCGAACCATCGACGAGTCCTTCACATTCAACCTCCGCGACTACACCATCACCTTCCGGGACGCCCTCGAGTCCGCGATCCTGCTGCCCATGCGCGACGCCTACCTCACCATTCCATGGGTGGGCCTCGTCCTGCTCTTCGGTGTGGTCGGATACTTCATCAACGGTCGCCGACCCGCCCTGTTGGCCGCAGGCATGATCGCCTTCATCTCCCTCGCCGGGTTCTGGTGGCAGGCCATGTGGAACTTCTACCAGCTGACCTTCGCCGTGTTACTGGCCATCATCTTCGGTGTTCCGTTCGGGATCTGGGCAGCGACCACGGCGCGACGCAACGCGGTGGTGCAGGTGCTCCTCGACTTCTTCCAGACCTTCCCGTCGTTCGTCTACCTGTTCCCAGCCATCATGTTCTTCGGCGTCTCCGAAACGGCGATCATCGTCGCCGTGGTCCTCTCCGCATCCGTGCCGGCCATCCGATACACGATCTTCGGCATCCAGAACGTGCCGAAGCCGCTGATCGAAGCGTCCACGATGGCTGGCTGCACCCGGCGGCAGACCCTCTGGAAGGTGAAGTTGCCCATGGCAGTACCGGAGATCATGCTCGGCATCAACCAGACGATCATGTTCGGCCTCTTCATGGTGATGATCGCCGGACTCATCAAGACCACCGGACTGGCCCGGGAGCTCATCGAGGCCCAGCCCAACATCGACAGCGGCCGGGCCATAGTCGCCGGCATCGCCGTGGCCTGCATCGGCATGTCAATCGACCTGCTCATCTCCGAGTGGTCCGACAAGCGCAAGAAGCAACTCGGCCTGATCGAGGCCTAGACAGCCACGCTCCGCTTCGCCAGCCAACCCCGACCGACCAGCCGACCAACCGGAGCACCACAATGACCCGCGTCGCCATCATCGGAGCCGGACCCAGCGGCCTGGCCCAGTTGCGGGCCTTCGCCTCGGCGGCGACCGACGGTACCGAGGTCCCCGAACTCGTCTGCTACGAGAAGCAGGAGGACTGGGGCGGCCTGTGGAACTACACCTGGCGCACCGGGGTCGACGAGTACGGCGAGTCCGTCCACGGCTCGATGTACAGGTACCTGTGGTCAAACGGTCCGAAGGAGTGCCTGGAGTTCGCCGACTACGGCTTCGAGGAGCACTTCGGGAAGCCCATCGCCTCCTATCCCCCACGCGAGGTCCTCTGGGACTACATCAAGGGTCGCGTGGAGAAGAGCGACGTGAGGCAGTACATCAGGTTCCGGACCGTGGTCCGCGAGGTCTCCTACGACGAACCCACCGAGCTCTTCACCGTCACCAGCCACGACCTCGTGAACGGCCACACCTCGTCCGAGGAGTTCGACTTCGTGGTAGTGGCATCGGGCCACTTCTCGGTTCCGAACGTGCCGCACTACCCGGGCTTCGAGCGGTTCCTGGGCCGCATCCTCCACGCCCACGACTTCCGCGATGCCGTGGAATTCTCCGGCAAGGACATCCTCGTTGTGGGAGCTAGCTACTCGGCCGAGGACATCGGCTCCCAGTGCCACAAGTACGGCGCCGGACGCATCTACTGCACATCGCGTGCCGGCACGATGGGCTACGACTGGCCGGACAACTGGGAAGAGCTTCCGATCCTGACCCACGTGGACGGCAACACCGTCCACTTCGCCGACGGCCAGACCCGGGACGTACACGCCATCATCCTGTGCACCGGCTACCAGCACTTCTTCCCGTTCCTGCCCGACGAGTTGCGCCTTGAGACGAAGAACCGCCTCTGGGCGCCCGGGCTCTACAAGGGAGTGGTCTGGGAGCGGAACCCAAAGCTCTTCTACTTGGGAATGCAGGACCAGTACTACACGTTCAACATGTTCGACGCTCAGGCCTGGTGGGCCCGCGATGTGATGCTCGGACGCATCGAGTTGCCGTCGGCTGCCGAGATGGCGGCCGACAGCGCCGGCTGGCTCGAGCGCGAGGAGGCCCTGGAGACCGCCTACGAGGAGATCGACTTCCAGGGCGACTCCACGCAGGAGCTGGTTGACGCCACCGACTACCCCGACTTCAACATCGGTGAGGTCAACCGGATGTTCAAGCAGTGGAAGGCCGACAAGAACGCCGACATCATGAACTACCGCGACAAGGGCTTCCAGTCGACGCTCACCGGCACGATGGCACCCGTCCACCACACCCCGTGGATGGAGGCGATGGACGACTCCATGGCGACCTACCTGCTCGATGAGGCGCCGGAGGGCGGCGGCTGAGCGGACGGGACCCGGACGCGACGGTGGCCGGGCACGGGCCCGACCACCGGTCGACGTTCGATCGGCCCCGTAGGGCCGCTGCGGTCTAACTCCAGGGGTACGGCGAGTTGCTCACCGGGTGCAGCCGGCCCTCGGCGTAGCGGGAATAGCGGAACGGCTCTAGCAGTGCCTGGGTCTCGCCGACTAGTTCCTTTGCCACCAGGGCACCCACGCCGATCATCTTGAACCCGTGGTTCGAGTCTGCGACCACGTAGACGTTCTCGCGGAAGGTGTCGAACACTGGGAAGTTGTCGGGGGTGAAGGCCCCGATGCCACCCGATGGGGCGTGGCTCATCAGGCTGGCCTTACCCTCAAAACGCTCCTGGCAGTGAGACAGCGCAGCCGCCCACACCTGGCGGAAGTCCGTGCCGACCACGAAGTCGGGGCTGGCCGGACCGTACGGGTCGATCGCCACGTCACGCCAGGGGCGCTTCACCGGATACGGCATGTAGCCGCCCTGCACGCCGCCAAAGTTGAAGTCGGGCTTGTAGTAAACGCCCCACTTGCCATCGACGAGCAGGTTGTTGTCCTCGTCGTACAGCGGCACATCGGCGTCGACGTGAACGACTGGTGGCATGTTTCCCTCGTTGTTCATGAGGTAGCCGGGATCGACGTCCAGGGTGCCCTCCTGGAGGGCCCAAAACTCCCAGGTTGGGACCTCGAAGATCTCGCCTTCCAAGAGAATCTTGGTGGTCTCCGGCAGGTCCAGCATCTCCCACAGCTTGGGCACCCAGGGGCCCGCAGCCGCCACGACATGGTCGACCTGGATCAATCCCCTGTTGGTGACGACGTGGGAGACCGCTCCTCCGTTAAGGGCCAACTCGGTCACGAGGGTGTCGGTGACGACGTTGACTCCCTCGGCCTGGGCTTTGGCCAGGAGGCCATTGACGGTCGCCATGTTGTGCGCGTAGCCGCCCTTCTTCTCGTGGAGGACGCTGGTCACCCCGGTGCAGCGCCAGTCATCGAAGATGCCCTTCATGTAGTTGAAGGTCTCCTGTTCGCCTTCGACAAATACGGACTCGTAGCCGATGGCCGCCTGCTGCTCGGCGATCGTCGCTACATCGGCGCGCATCTCGTCGTAGGAGATCTGGAGGTAGCCGACCGGGTGGTACTCGAACGCCTCCGGATCTGACTCCCACACCTGGACCGAATGGGCCATGAGTTCACGCATGGCGGGTTGGAAGTAGTTGTTTCGGACCACGCCGCAGGCGATGCCGGAGGGCCCGGAACCGGCGTGGGACTTCTCGACGACGAGGATGTCGCTGCCGTCACCGCTGCCACGGGCCTTGAGTTCGCGTGCCAGGTGCCACGCGGTCGACAAGCCGTGGATTCCGGCGCCGATGATGCAGTACCGAACGGACTCGGGTACCTGCGATGCGTTCACTGACGAGGCTCCTCGTGGGGAACACCCCGCCAACCGCGTGGGCCGACGGGACAGATTGATGGGTCGGTGTGGCGCAAGTCGCTCAGTGGGCGGGAGGCTCCCAGCCCTCAAGGGTCGGCGGCCGCCAGTTGTCGCCCACCGACTTGGAGTCGGCGACCCAGGGGCCAAGTTCTACCTGATGGAACTTACAGTGCTTCTCCTTCAGCTGGATGCCATAGGAGTTGCCCGAGATGAGGTGCTTCATCAGCACCTTGCGTGCCAGCTCGTCCTCGCGACCCTCCGGGATGTCGAAGTAGATCTTGAGGAACGAGTTGGAGTACCGGTCGAACACGGCGGGCGTGCCGTCCTCCTCGAGCAGGTGGATGTCCTCCAGCCAGTTGAGGTCCCTGCCCGGCGTCAACTCCATCAGGTCGAGGTCCTCTACCAAAGAGATGTCCTCCTGGTACTCGAACCGGCGACCGGCGAGGGTCTCTGCGTCGATGGCGGTGGTGTGCTTCACAGCCATGGTCCTCAGCCCCCACTTCCGATGATCTGCTTGGCCATCAGGTCCTTCATCTCCTGCAACGCCCGCTCTTCGCTGACACCGGGGATGTAGGTGGTGCCGGCCAGCGGCACCTTGGCCATGGCGGATGCCTCGTGGGTGAGGGCAGCCAGGTCCTCCGGCTCGAGGCTGTGGATGTTGGTCTTTCCGCAGGCCCGGGCCAGCAACTGGACCTCCATGGTCAATGTGTGGAGGAAGTTGTAGACCCGCAGAGCCGCCTCGTCGACATCGAGTCGCGCCCGCAGTTCCACGTCCTGTGTGGCGATGCCCACCGGGCAGCGACCGGTGTGGCAGTGGTAGCACTCGCCGGCCGGCACGCCGATGGTGCCCTCGTAGTCGGTCACACCATCGATGTGCTTGTTGCAGTTCAGCGCCATCAGCGCCGAGGTGCCCAGAGCCACTGCCTTGGCGCCCAGGGCCAGGCACTTGGCCACGTCACCACCGTTGCGGATGCCACCGGCCACCACGAGGTCGACCTCGTCGACCAGGCCCACGTCCTCCAGGGCCCGTCGGGCCTCAGGGATGGCGGCCATCAACGGAATGCCGGTCTCCTCGGTGGCGAGGTGCGGACCGGCGCCGGTGCCACCCTCCGCCCCGTCCAGGTAGATGGTGTCCGGACCACACTTGGCAGCCATACGCACGTCGTCGTACACCCGGGCCGAACCCAACTTGAGCTGGATCGGGATCTGGTAGCTGGTGGCCTCCCGTATCTCCTGGATCTTCAGCGACAGGTCGTCTGGACCGATCCAGTCCGGGTGACGCGCAGGCGACCTCTGGTCGATCCCCGCGGGCAGCGAGCGCATCTCGGCCACCTGCTCGGTGACCTTCTGGCCCATGAGGTGCCCTCCCAGGCCGACCTTGCAACCCTGTCCGATGAAGAACTCAACGGCGTCGGCCAACATGAGGTGGTGCGGATTGAAGCCGTAACGGCTCTGGATCACCTGGTAGAACCACTTGGTCGAGAGGTCCCGCTCGGGCGGAATCATGCCACCCTCGCCGGAACAGGTCGCCGTACCGGCCATCGAGGCTCCCTTGGCCAGGGCCATCTTCGCCTCGAGCGACAGGGCGCCGAAGCTCATGCCGGTGATATAGACGGGGATGTCCAACTCCAAGGGGTTGTTGGCGAAGCGACCGCCGAGGACGGTCTTGGTCTCGCACTTCTCCCGATAGCCCTCGATCACAAACCGGGTGAGCGTTCCGGGCAGGAACACCAACTCGTCCCAGTGCGGGATCTTCTTGAAGATGGAGAACCCACGCATCCGATAGCGGCCCAACTCGGCCTTCACGTGGATGTCGTTGATGACCTCCGGCGTGAAGATCTTGCTCTTGCCGAGTACGTCGGTGGCGGCGTTGGTGTCGACCTTCGGGGTGTCCACTCCCTTGATGTCGTTCGCTTCTGGCATCGTCTACTCCTCCTAAAGCACGAGCTTGCGCTCAGAGGGCTCCAGCGCGTCGTAGTTGTGGAGCACCTTGCCGCACTCGAACTTCTGCACGTCCGGTGGGGTGCCGAGGTCGTAGATATCGAACTTACGATTGATGAACTCGTGGTCGTCGTCGGTCATCTCGGCAGGCACACAGTCCACGCCGAGCGAGGCGATCTTTCCGCCGACGTAGATCGCGCCGTCATACATCGAGTCGCCCAGGCCGTCGTTGGCGTCACCACAGATGATCTGGCGGCCACGCTGCATCATGAAGCCGGTGTTGATGCCGGCGCTACCCAGGGTGATGATCGTGCCACCCTTCTGGTCGATGCCGGTCCGAGCACCCACGTTGCCCTTGATTACCAGGTCCCCACCGCGTAGGGCGGCACCAGTCAGCGAGCCCGCCGGACCGTCGACCACGATGGATCCGGACATCATGTTCTCCGCCAGTGACCAACCGACCCGGCCGTTGATCTGGACCTCCGGCCCGTCGATCAGGCCACAGGCGTACCAGCCTGGGCTGCCCTCGAAGGTCAACCTGCAGCGCTTCAGGATTCCAACGCCCAGGGAGTGCTTGGACCCCGGGTTGACGATGGTGACCTCGTTCACGCCCTCGTCGTAGACGATGCGCTTGAGTTCCAGGTTGATCTTGCGGGTGGTGAGGTCGGTGGCGTCTATGACCGCTCGGTCACCGTCGATCTCCGCCGTCATGGGCGGTTCAGGATCTGGTTCTACGAGACCCCGGGCGTCGTAGACGACGCCGCTCTTGGTGCTCAGACCTGCCACGTCAACACCTCCCGCTCGAACGGATCCCTGGTCTCCACCTCGGTTCCGACGAGTGCCCGGATGGCTATCTCCTCGGAGGCCATCGCCACCAGGTTGTCGGACTCCATGAGCACCAGCGGCTTGGCCGCCATCTCGTCCTTGGCGATGCCCAACTCGCTGCCGGTGGCAACCAGGTAGGTGAAGACGCCGTCGAAATCGTCGAGGCTGTGCTTCATGGCCGTCTCGAGCGGCAGGCCGTCCTCGAGCTGCTGGGCCAGGTAGACGGCGATGATCTCCGAATCGCACTCGGACTGGAACCGGTGGCCCATCCGCTCGAGGCGGCGACGCCATTGGTGGTAGTTGGTGAGCTGGCCGTTATGCACAACCGCCACGTCGGCGAACGGGTACGCCCAGTAAGGGTGGGCGCTGGCCAGGTCCACGTCGGACTCGGTTGCCATGCGCACGTGCCCGATCCCGTGCGTACCCGACATGTTCGCCAGCCCGTACTGCTCGTGCACCGTGTTGGCGTCGCCCAGGTCCTTGACTATCTCGAGGGAGTTGCCCAACGACAGCACCTTGCAGCCGTCGATGTCCTCCAGGTAGTCGGCGAGAGGCTTGAGGTCGCCGCCGTAACGGATGGTGGCCCGGAATGCGTATCCGGTCTCGTTGTGAATGGTCGCCAGGTCGGCACCCACCTTGGCAAGGCGGGCCTCGACCTCGGCCCGGTTGCGTTCCAGCCTCTCATCCATGCCGAAGCCGCCGTACTCGTTGGGCTCGGCCAACATGAACCGCACGACGACCAGGTCGTCCGGTTGTCCGTACATGGCGTAGCCGGTGGAGTCCGGGCCACGGTGCTTCATGGAATTGAGCATCGCCGTGAGCTCGTCGCCGATGTCGGCGGCCCCGTCACGATGGATGATGCCGGCAATGCCGCACATGTCGTATCTCCTGGTCTCTACGTCTTTCAGGTCTCTGGGGCTCCAGGTTCGTCACCGGAGGTTGGCAACCGGGCCTTCAGGCCCCGGGGCGTGGCCCTGGGAACCGCGCCCTACGGGAGGATGTCTAGGTACTCCTCGACGTCCCAGTCGGTAACCGTGGCCATGAAGCGCTCCCACTCGTCGCGCTTGTAGTGCTCGAAGACCCTGTACATGTCGCCGGGGAGGGCGCTCTTGACGACCTCGTCCTTGTCGAGGGCGATGAGTGCCTCGCCGAGCGACATCGGGATCTTCTTGACGTCCTTGCCCTGGTCCATGGCCTCGTAGATGTTGCGCTCCTCGGGCGGTCCCGGGTCCAGGTCGTTGTCCAGGCCGTCCTCCATGGACTTGATGAGTGCGGCCATTGTCAGGTACGGGTTGACCGCCGAGTCCACCGAGCGGTACTCGAAGCGCCCCGGCGCACTGATGCGCAGGGCGGTGGTGCGGTTCTGGAAGCCCCAGTCGGCGAACACCGGAGCCCAGAAGCCGGTGTCCCAGAGGCGCCGGTAGGAGTTGACGGTCGGTGAACCCAGGCAGGTCAACGCATCCAGGTGCTTCATGATCCCGCCGATGGCCTTCATGCCGATCGCGCCGGGGATCTGCGGGTCGTCGCCCTCGGGCATGAACTTGTTCTCGCCACCCTCGTCGGGCTCGCCGGTCCAGAGGGAGATGTTGTGGTGGCAGCCGTTGGCCGACACGCCCATGAACGGCTTGGGCATGAAGCACGGGAAGGCGCCCAACTCCCGGCCCACCTGCTTGCAGATCTGGCGGTAGGTGGTGAGCCTGTCGGCCGTCAGCTCGGCACGGTCGAAGTTGAAGTTCAGCTCGAGTTGGCCCGGAGCGTCCTCGTGATCGCCCTGGATCATGTCCAGGCCCATGGCCTCGCCGTACTCCACCACCCGGTGGATGAGCGGCTGCAGCTCTGCGAACTGGTCGATGTGGTAGCAGTTCGGCTTGGTGAGGCCCTCCACGGTGGGCTTGCCGTTCTCGTCGGCCTTGAGCCACATCATCTCGGGCTCGGTGCCAGCACGCAGGTGGAGGCCGGTCTTCTCCTCAAAGGCCTTGTGGATGCGCTGCAGGTTGCCGCGACAGTCCGACGTGAGGAACGCGCCACCGTCGACCTCCTCCTCACGCCCCCGGAACAGGGTGCAGAAGACGCGGGCGGTCTTGGGGTCCCAGGGAAGCTTGCAGAAGGTCTCGACCTCGGCCACGCCGACCAGCTCGCGTGACTCGGCGCCGTAGCCGATGTAGTGGCCGTGACGGTCGACGAACAGGTTGGCCGTGGAGCCGTAGACCAGCTGGAAGCCCTTGTTGGCGATGGTCCCGAAGTGCTTTGCCGGGATTCCCTTGCCCATGATGCGTCCGGTGACAGACACGAACTGGCAGTAGAGGTACTGGATTCCCTCGGCCTCGATCTGCTTCTGGACCTCGGCGACCTGTTCGGCCCGTCCCTCTGCCTCTATGAAGGCCTGGACATCAGTCATTTTCTTCTCCCCCTCACGCCCACTGGACGCGTTGCCCGTGACGGCGCTTGTAACTGTGGTGTCCGGCGTCACTATTTCCCAGACCCGCGTACCATACCAATCAACTACACGCACTACCAGTGAAATCTTCCGTCATAGGAAACTCTCTCTACACACACGGGTGATTGTGCGCGGTTACTCTGGTCAACGATCTGCTCCGACGCGGCTACCTGAGGCGCTGTGGAACCGACCGGCCCTACTACGGGCAACAGGGGGACGACTATGACGATCACTGAAGCCGGAAGCCCCCGCCTGCTGCTGCCTGGCATGGCCAACTTCCAGCCGGGCGTGGAGCGGTACCGGGTGAACGGCGGGGCCGTAACCGCTGTGCTCCTCGGAGCCGGTGACCGCCTCGAGGTCATCGACCCCGAGGGCTGCCAGCCGGTCGAGGTGGCGGCCTTCGACCGCGACGGCCGGTCCGACCCTGGGCTCCTGGGCGAACCGTCGGGTGCCCCGGCCACCGGCATCGCCGCGATCCTGGCAGCCGACCAGCACGACGCACGCCGGGTCGCCGATGCCCTGGCAGACAAGGGCATCGACCTCGGCGCAGCGACCGCCGTCCACCTGTTCGCCCCTGACTCGCCGGCCGACGAAACGGCATGGCTGACCGCGTCGGCCGACGTGGTCTGCGTCATCGGCGTGACCGGCGGCGACATGTCCCCCGAGGACCAGAACACCCCCACCGACATCGTCGCCTTCATCCACCGGACCGCGCCTCCGGCCCCCGGCCTCGAGATTCTCCCCACCCCGCTGGCCGACCAGAACCAAGACGTCCGCATCCGGGCCGCCACGGCACGGGCCTACGAGGTGAAGGCCGGCGAGTTCATCCAGGTCATCGACGTGGAGGGCAGGGAATGCTCTGACTTCCAGTGCTTCGACGCCGCCCGGCTGGATGGCGGCGTGGAGGCGGCGCTGGACGCAACCATCACCCGCAGCCTCATGGGTGCCAGCTACCCGATGCCCGGCCTCTATTCCAAGTACTTCACGCACGATTTCCAGCCGATGGTGGAGATCATCCACGACACCGTGGGCCGCCACGACACCTTCAACACGGCCTGCAACGCCAAGTACTACGAGGACATGGGCTACCCGGGTCACATCAACTGCAGCGACAACTTCAATGCCGTCCTGGCCCCCTACAGCATCGCCCCCCGCCGCGGTTGGGGAGCCATCAACTTCTTCTACAACACCAACCTGGACGACGCGAACCAGCTGTTCTTCGAGGAGCCGTGGTCTCGTCCCGGCGACTACGTCCTACTCGAGGCGCTGACTGACCTGGTCTGCGTATCGTCGGCCTGCCCGTGCGACATCGACGCCGCCAACGGCTGGCAACCCACCGACATCCATGTCCGCGTCTACCCGGCGACCAACACCTTCAAGAAAGCGACGGCCTTTCGTATGTCTACCGATGCCGACCCCGAGTTGACCAAGGAGACCGGCTTCCACTCCCGGACCTCCGCGCTGACCCGGAACTTCACCGAGTACAACGGCTACTGGCTGGCCAACAGCTACACCAACCACGGACCGATAGAGGAGTACTGGGCCACCCGGGAGAAGGCCGGGATCATCGACCTCTCGCCACTGCGCAAGTTCGAGGTCGTCGGCCCGGACGCCGAGCTGCTGCTCCAGACCTGCGTGACGCGCAACATCCGGAAGCTGGCCGTCTGGCAGGTCGTCTACACGGCCATGTGCTACGACACCGGCGGCATGATCGACGATGGGACGGTGTTCCGCCTCGGTCCCGACAACTTCCGGTGGATCGGCGGCTCGGACGCCAGCGGCCTGTGGCTGCGCAAGCAGGCGAAGGAACTCGGCCTCCACGCCTGGGTTCGGGACTCCACCGACCAGCTCCACAACGTGCAGGTCCAGGGACCTCTCAGCCGGGAGATCCTCTCCGAGGTCGTCTGGACTCGACCCGACCAGTCCACCGTCGAGGAGCTGGGCTGGTTCCGGTTCTCGGTGGGTCGGATCGGCCACGCCGACGGAATACCGATCGTCCTGTCGCGCACCGGCTACACCGGTGAGCTGGGTTTCGAGGTGTTCTGCCACCCGAAGATGGCCCCCGAGGTGTGGGACGCCATCTGGGAGGCCGGCGAGCCGAAGGGCCTCTTGCCGCTCGGCTTCGAGGCGCTGGACATGCTGCGCGTCGAAGCCGGTCTCATCTACTCCGGCGCCGAATTCTGCGACCAGACCAACCCGTTCGAGGCAGGCATCGGCTTCACCGTGCCGCTCAAGACCAAGGAGGACGACTTCATCGGTCGCGATGCCCTGGTCCGGGGCAAGGAACACCCGCAGCGCATGCTGGTCGGCCTGGACCTCGTCGGCGACGACCTCGTCGGCACAGGTGACCCGGTCATGGTGGGTCGACAGCAGGTGGGCACCATCACCAGCGGATCCCGATCGCCGATCCTGGGCAAGAACATCGCCCTGTGCCGGATGGCCGTGGAGCACGCTGAGATCGGCACCGACGTGGAGGTCGGGAAGATGGACGGCCACCAGAAGCGCCTCCCGGCCACCGTGGTGCGGTTCCCGCACTACGACCCGGACAAGGAGCGGGTGAAGAGCTAGTCCACAGGACTGGCCCATGGGACTCAAGGGGACTCAACGGGCAGACGCCGCCCGGAACAGGCCCCGGTCGACCTCTGTTGGCCACGGTTGGTCGAGCAGCATCCCTGCAGCCAACTCGCCGAGGGCCGGTGCGCACTTGGCGGCGTAGCCGTTGCCCCCGATGCAACACGCGATCCGCCCGGCACCGGCGTCGACCCAGTCGATGGCCGGGTGGCCGCTGGGCGTGTAGGTGGTGACGCACGAGCCCGTCCACCGGGCGAGGTCGGCGAGGTCGGGTATCAGGCCCGCCAGGATCCCTTCCAGCCGGTCGGCTACTACAGGATCACCATCGGTCCGGAACCACGCGGTTAGCCGATCGGACGCCACCCGTACGTGGTTGTCCTGCGGAGTGCCGATCTTGAACACCGTCCTGCCCTGCGGGTCGACCACCGGCGGTGTCAGGTAGAGGTCGTCGAGCGGATCCGGGAACTTGGCGATGATGCTGGGCATCCCGGACAGCCGGTCTGCCTCGTCATCGGGGAGCTCGACGTACAGCTGGGTGTGGAGGGCGTACTCGAGGTCCAACCCGGCAACCGGCGTGTCACCGTGGCCCGAGAAGGCACCTGTGGCCAGCAGTACCCGGTCGGCGGTCACCGTTCCCAGGTCGGTCCCGACCTCGACGGCGTGGCCCGATCCGACGACGGACCCGACGAGGGCGTCGACCACCGTCGCCCCGGCGTCGGCGGCGGCCAGCACCTCGGCCCGGACGTGGGCCCGTGGGTCCACGTAGCCGGCGGGCGATGGCTCGTACAGGGTGTCGAGGCCTTCCGGTAGGGACAGGTAGGGCATGGACCCGACGGTGTCGGTCGCGCTCCGACGGAGGCACCCCAGGTCGAACCGCTCGTCGGCGACGACCAGCAGGTCGATGCCCGCAGCGTCCTCGACCCACAGGTGGCCCGTCCCGACGGTGCACCGGATGCCGGTGCGGACGGCCAGCGCTTCGAACTGGGGCACCGACCGGTGGGCCAGCCAGGCCCTGACCGGGTCGGGGTCGATCGTCCGGCTAACCCGGGCGATGTCGTGGTGGCTGGCGAAGACGCCGGTGTGGGTGCGATGGTCCGTCGGCTCGCGCTGGCCGATCAGGACCACGTCGCAGCCCGCGTCAGCCAGGTGCCTGGCCGTGGAACTACCGAGCATGCCGCCACCTACGACGGCTACGTCATACCGGTGATTATCCATCAGGTAGCGATGCCCCGTCTGGTGTCGCCGGAAAACCGGTGACGCCCGGAGATGAGGACGATCAGTCGTCGCCGGGCGGCCTGACCTCGGCGAACATGTTCCAGATGAGGAAGACGACGGCCACGGTCGCAGCCAGGGCGCCGGTGAGGAGCCCGAGGCTCCAGATGACCTCGTCGCTGGCGAACCACTCCCGCCACAGTACGGCGGCCGAGAAGCCGGCGGCGAACCACGCCAGGCGGTTGCCGAAGCGGATCATCACGATCGTCACCACGGCCATGAGGACGACAAACTGCCCCTCGCCCACCTGGATTCCCCGCAGCGTGCGTCCGTCGTCGACGGTCCAGGGCAGTAGCGACGAGAAAACGATGACGGCGGCGGCGACCTCCGAAACTCGGAGGCGCACCGCCGCCGTCATCTGACTACTACTCGACGGGGATCAGCAGCAGGTACCGCCACCACCGACGACGTTGACCGCGATGATGACGAACACGATGCAGAGGACTGACGCGATCAGCATCCCACGCTCATAACTCTTCTTATGGGTGTGGATCTCCTGAAACTCGATCTGCTTGCCGGCCATCTCACTCACCTCCCATCGGTGCAGTCGGTGCAGCATCCCGGGCGGCCAGACGAGCGGCCGCGTGGTTGAGGTTCTTGTCCTCGTTCCTGACCAGGTGGACCATGCTCAACAGGAACAACGCGATGCCCAGGCCCGTGAGCAGGAAAATGATGTTCTCGTTGTCGGCAAATGTGTAGATGGCACTGTTCGCTTCAAGCGCCTCCGCCCAGTCGGCGTAGGGAAAGCTATCCATGTCTTTTCACACTCCTTTTCAAACTGAACTGTCGATGTCGTTTACTTCTGCCTCACGCAGGGCCTTGGACTTGCGCGTCGCCCAGATGCCCGCTGCCAAAACGACGGCGTACATCAGCGCGATGGCCCCGATGAGTTCCAGCATCGATCAGCCTCGGATGACCTGGCTGGCGGCATGGCGGAGTACCGGTGCTGCCGGCACCTCTGTGCCGTCGGCTTCCACGATGACCTCGTCGTTGGCGGCGAAGTCCGGGTAGAAGTCGGTACCGAACTCGGCGAGGTCGAGACCCTCGAGCTCCACCTCGAGCGGCACCCGCAGGAGGTTCGCCTTCTTCAGCAGCCACGAGATGATGTAGCCGGAGAGGAAGGCCAACGCGATGAAGGTGGCTATGCCGACCAGCTGTCCCAGGATGGTGACCCGGACGTTGCCCGAGAACCCACCGGTGGGATAGCCGCTGGCAAAGATGCCCATGAACAGCACGCCCAGCATCCCGGTCCAGCCGTGGACGGCGACCGCACCGACCGCATCGTCGACCCGCATCTTCGTGTCCTGCCAGTTGCCGACCCACACGGCGAACGCCGCGCCGGCGAACGCCAGCAGATAGGTCAGCGACGGGGCGTAGACGTCCGCACCTGACGACACGGCGATGACGCCGGCGAGGCCTCCGGACAGCGTCCAGAACGGATCGCCCTTGGAGCAGATGTATCCGCTCATGAAGCCAGCCGCGAAGGCGATGGTGATCGTGTAGGTGATGGCACCCAACGTGGTCGGGTTGTAGTAGATGGTGTTCCAGCCCGGAGCCTCACCCGGCAACACCGCCAGGCACGCCGCATAGAAGGCGTAGAAGGCGGTGAAGATGATCATGAGGCCCATGAGGGTCATGTGGAGGTTGTGGGGCTTGAAGGCCCGTGCCCCTCCCGAGTCGTCGTACTTGCCGACCCGTGGACCCAGGTTGAACAGCACGCCTAGGGCGAAGAGCCCGGCGATGCCGTGCACCACACCGGAGGCGGCGAAGTCGTGGAAGCCGAAGTGGACGACCAGCCAGCCGTGCCAACTCCAACCCCAGGCGGCGGCGATGATCCACACGAACGCACCTAGGAACACGGTGAGTACCAGGTACGCCGAGACGCGGACGCGCTCGATGATGGCACCCGACATGATCGAGCCGGTAGTCCATGAGAACAGCAGGAACGCTGCCCAGAAGACGGCCATGACGTGGTCGCCGATGTTGGGACCCATCAACTCGCCCCATGGGTTGCCCCAGGTGCACTCCGGGCCGTGGATTGCGTCGCCGATCGTCGGGATGAACCCCTCCGACATGCAGAAGTACGTCCACCAACCCGCGTAGTAGAAGGCCGGCGTGACCACGGCGATGGTCATAATGTTCTTGATCGCCGTCGACATGACGTTCTTGCGGCGGCTGACGCCGGCTTCGTAGGACATGAAGCCCACATGGAGGAACCACATGAAGACCACGGTGACGAAGTAGTAATTCTCAATGAAAATGTCATCGCCCATCATCGTGCCAACACCTCCTCACCGAGACTCGTAACGGACATACGCATGCTGATGTCTCCCCCTTGGCTGGACAAATCGAGTCTGTGTCCCGGATACCCATCTTGGAACCGCCGGACACCCCGATCGGTATTGTTACGAAAGTCACATTAACAGCACCGGATCACCCACGCTAGGAAATCTTTCTCCCACTAGGAAACCCCCCGGTAGGCGTGAGAACTCCCTCCGGAGGACGAAGACTCCCTCTCCGCCAGGCCAAGGCACCCTCCGGTGGTCTCGATCGCAACCTCCGACCCGGCCAGGTCGGACGTCGATCAGGGCTTGTGGTGGACAGCGAGCACCACGCCGGTGTCGGCATGGATCTCGACGGCGCTCCGGCGCTCGAACCCGCCGTCCTCGCCCTCGGCCTCGATCCAGAAGGTGACAGCCCAGACCGCCGTCGGCGGGAAGCCCTTACGACCAAACTCGGCGTTGGTGTGCTGCGGGACGAAGTCGATCTGCTCCCGGGCGATCCGGACCGCCTCGTCCCCTGCGATGCCGGTCCCTCCCAGGCACCCTCCGAGGTAGCTGACGACCAGAACCACAGCCAGGACCACGAGCACCCGGGCCGCCATCGACCACTGTCGGATCGGGGTCACCGGTCGCGCCGTTCGCTTGAGGCGACCCAGGCACGCAACGCCAGATAGCCCAGCACATGTGTCATGCCCACCACCGAGATCCACCAGAAGGTGAGCCGACGGTCGAAGTCCTGCTGCCGGGCCTCCCACCAGGTGAGGCCCAACACGGCAAGCAGCAGCAGGAAGAACACCCCGCTCTGATGGGCCCCCATGAGCCAGAGGATTCCCACGTCATCAACCTATTCCGGCACCGGGAAGACCTTGACCGACATGAACCTGACCGGGAGGTCGACGAGTTCGACTGGTCCGTGGGCCACCTCGCCGTGGATCTGGATCGTGTCTCCGGGCTCCAGCCTGTAGCTGTTGGGTCCGTAGCCGTACTCCATGACGCCCTCGAGGAGGTGGAGGAACTCCACGCCCTCATGCTGGAACAGCGGAAAGACGTCGTCCCTGGATTCCAGGGTGACCATCATCGGCTCGATGATCCGGGTCTTGCCCCGTAGCGAGCCCAGGTCCTCGTAGACGTGACCGGGGCGGCTGCCCTCGTGGAGGATCTCCATGCGTTCGTCGGCCCTCACGATCACGACGTCGTGCTCCTCGTCCAGCCCACGGAAGAAGGCCGTGATTGGAACCCTGGCGGCGTGGGCCAGGCGGGTCAGCGTGGACAGGCTTGGCGATGTCTGGCCGTGCTCGATCTTGGACACCATGCCGAGGGAGATCTCGGCGACCTCGGCGAACTGCGCCATGGTCAACCCCAGGGCCCGTCGTGCGTCGCGGACACGTTCGCCCACCACCCGACAGACGTCATCCGAAGAGAAGACGAGTCCGGCTAAGTCGTCCGTCCTGGTCACCTGTCGTGTCCTCTCTGCTCCTGCACCGCTGCCCGGGTACCTATCTCCCCTGGGTACCTGCTCTCCCCTGGGTACCTGCCCTCCCTGAGGAGGATTGGGCATCCGGAACCGGCCACCTGCCGGTTCGTCTTCTCCCGGCATGGTACCGAGGTGCCGCCACGGTAGTGGTCACGCCCCTCCGGGTGAAAGCGCGATCCGGCCCCACACCCGCCGCCTCAAGCCGGCGTGTGCAGTAGGGACACTCCTAGGCTGCGGTCCGTGCCGGACGTGGTGGTGGTCGGAGCAGGGGTCATGGGGGCATCGATAGCCCTGGAGATGCAGCGGTCGGGCCGCACCGCGGTGGTGGTGGACAAGGGCTCGGCGGTGGGCGGTGGCTCGACGAGCTCCAGTTCGGCCGTTGTCAGGTACAACTTCTCCACGCTCGCCGGGGTGACCGCAGCCTGGGAGTCGGCACACCGCTGGTGGGCCTGGGCCGACCACCTGGGCATGCCCGGCCACACCGGTCCCCTGGCCGCCTTCCGCCGCTGCCCGATGCTCTTCCTCGAACCACCGGGGTTCGACAGGGACCGGATGGTCGGCCTCCTGGCCGAGGTCGGCGTCGGGCACGAGGTACTCGATTCGGGGGCCCTGGCCGAACGGTTCCCGGGGCTCGATACCCGGGCGTTCTTCCCGCCACGCCGACCGGACGACGAGAGGTTCTTCGACGAACCCGGCGACCGCCTCAGCAGCGTGCTCACCACCGACTCGGGCTTCGTGGACGATCCCCAGTTGGCAGCCACAAACCTGATGGACGCAGCCCGACACCACGGAGCCGTGGTCCGCCTCCGGACCCGGGTGGTCGGGATGGCTACGGCCGGCGGACGCGTGGCTGGCGTGCGCCTGGCCGACGGGTCGATTCTCAGCGCCCCGGTGGTGGTCAACGCTGCCGGACCATGGAGCTCGGAGGTGAACAGGCTGGCCGGCGTCACCGACGAGATGGCGGTATCCACCCGCGCTCTGCGCCAGGAGGTCCACGTGGTCCGGGGCCCCGACGGGTTCGGCCTCGACGACGGCGGGGTCATGGTGGCCGACCTGGACCTCGGCTACTACGCCCGCCCCCAACCGGGCGGCACGCTGCTGGTAGGTGGCGTCGAGCCGGACTGCGATCCGCTCGAGTGGGTGGACGACCCGGACGACGTGGCCCCCACACCCACCGTGGCCTGCTTCGAGGCGCAGGTGTGGCGGCTGGCCCGCCGCCTTCCCGGCCTGGCCGTACCCCACAGGCCGACCGGCCTGGCCGGGGCCTACGACGTGACGCCGGACTGGCTGCCTATCTACGACCGGACCTCGCTGGAGGGCTACTACGTTGCCATCGGGACATCGGGCAACCAGTTCAAGAACGCGCCCCTGGTCGGCCAGGCCATGCGTGACCTGGTCGACGCCTGCGAGGCCGGCCACGACCACGACGATGATCCCGTGACGACCGACTGCCACCACATTGGCCGGACGCTGGACCTCGGAGCGTTCTCCCGCCTACGTACCGGGGTGGCCACCAGCGGCACCGTCCTGGGTTGACCAGGCGACACCGTCCCAGGTCGACGCAGCGGTCCAGCCTGCGGGTCTGCAAGGCTCGACCCATGGACGTCGTCGACCGCAGCACCGGATTCCCGGTCGGAGCCTCGGTGACCCTCGACGACCTGACGGGCTACGTCCACCCCCACCTGGCCCGGCTCCGGGCCAACGAGCCCGTGTCGTGGCTGCCATCCCTGGACGGCTGGTTGGTGACAGGGCGGGACGCCGCCCTGTCCGTCCTCAGGGACGCCGACACCTTCACCGTGGACGACCCACGGTTCTCCACGGCCCGGGTAGTGGGGCCCTCCATGCTGTCCACCGACGGCGACGAGCACGCGCGCCACCGGATGCCGTTCGCACCTCCCTTCAGGCAGGCCGCGGTCCGGGACGGATTCAAGGCCTGGACCGCCGGCGAGGCACGACGACTCGTCACCACGGTGGTCGACGACAGCCGAGCCGACCTACGAGCAGTTCTGGCCGGACCACTGGCGGTGTCGGTAATCACCCGGGCCCTGGGACTGGTCGGGACCGACCCTGCTCGGGTGCTGGCGTGGTACAGGGCCATCGTCGCCGGCGTCGAGGGTGTGAACGCCGGCCGTGATGTCGGCCGGGGCACCCGTCTGGCGGTGGCCGACCTTCGCAGGGCCGTGGACAGGACGGTTGGGGAATCGGCCGGCTCGCTGCTGGCCGAGGTGGCCTACGAGGGCTCGCTCACCCCCGACGAGGTCTTCTCGAACACCGCCGTGCTCATGTTCGGGGCCATCGAGACATCAGAGGGGATGACGGCGAACGCCCTCGCCCACCTGATCGGCGATCCGTCCCAGCTGGCCGCGGTCGCCTACGACCGGAACCTCGTACCCGACGCCGTGGAGGAGTCGCTCCGGATGGAGCCGGCGGCCACCCTGGTGGACCGCTACGCCACCCGTGAAGTCGACCTGCTGGAAGCGCGGATCGGTGTCGGTGACCTGGTGACGGTGTCCCTGGCCGGCGCCAACCGGGATCCGGTCGTGTTCGATGATCCCGACCGGTTCGACGTGAGGCGCCCGAACCTCCACCTGCAGCTGGCCTTCGTAAAGGGCCCGCACGTGTGCCTGGGCCTGCACCTGGCCAGGCTCCAGACGATCGCCGCAGTCGATGCCGTCCTGGACCTCCTGCCCGGCGTCAGGCTGGATGACGGCTTCGAACCGGCCCGGGGGCTGGTGTTCCGGAAGCCGGCGGCGGTGCCCGTCACCTGGGACCCCGTCTGAAGGCGGACATGCACGCCGGACCGGGACCCCGCATGGAGGCAACGACCTCGGCGGGCCGAAAGCCGGCGTGATGGGAACATCGGGCGTTGACTCGGGCGATAGGTCATGCGTGCTGGAGGTTCGGGTCACTCCGAATGCCCGAAGGAACGACGTCCGCTACGAGGACGGGACCATCCGCATCCGGGTGGGTGCAGCACCCGAGGACGGCAGGGCCACCGAGGCGGCACGCCGATCCCTGGCGAAGGCACTGGGCCTCCGCCGACCAGCGGTCACGCTGGAGGCCGGGGCGACCTCGCGCACCAAGCGCGTCGGTGTGGCGGGCCTCAACGAGGTGACCGCCCGACAGCGGCTGGCCGGCTGACCGGTCAGGGAC